>NZ_AHHC01000035.1:0-103342 GCF_000242655.1 Pseudomonas sp. PAMC 25886 | reverse complement strand
CCTATCCCCTGTGTGCCTTGGCAGTCCTGCCGGTTTACCCGCTCCTCAATCCCTGCGTTCGGCCTCGGGCTTATTGGGGCAGTCAGAGCCAGATCAAGATCAAAATCTACAGCACAGCGGCCTACAGGCCGGCTTGAGTGGTAGAAGCCAGATCAAAAGCGAAAGCCAAAGCGAAAACCAAATCTGAAACTGCTGCGGCTCTGCTTTTCTGTAGGAGCTGGCTTGCCTGCGATGCAGACAACTTGGTCTCTCAGGTACACCGAGGCGAGGCCATCGCAGGCAAGCCAGCTCCCACATTTGACCGTGCTCGCTCTGGCTTTAGATTTTGATTTTGCCTTTGCTTCACACCACTCAAGCCGGCCTGTAGGCCGCTGTGTTCTTGATCTGCTTTTGATCTTGATCTTAGGCGCCCCGTTAAACCACGCTGGCCGAACGCAGGTAGTACGGAGCGGGTAAACCGGCAGGACGCCGGTTTAGCCGCGACGGGGCAGGGACGCCCCGTCGCGGCGGCCCGCGGAGTAATGCCGGAGTGAGGGCACACCGAGCCTAGGCGAGGTGCCGAGTGGTGGGGCAAGAGCGTTTTGCTTACTTTTGCGCTTTTCAAAAGTGAGCCGCTGTAAGAGCGGAACCCTAAGTGGCCGTTACCTAAATAACGGATATACACGCTAAGGCGCGCTCAGTTCTGTGATGGCTTTGATCAACACGTGGATGTCCGCCGCTGACGTCAGAAAGCCCGGCGTCACCCGAATACAACTGCCGAACGACGCGCCGCTGCGGGTCGTGGTAAACAGGTCATATTCCTTGAGCAACCGATCCGCCATCACCTGTTGATCCGGCTGATCAGTGAACTTGAACGAGGTGATCGCGCAATACAGCCGTGGATCGTCCGGCGTCAGCACTTCAATTCCCGGCAACTGCCGCACCTCGCTCACCCATAAATCCCGCAGGTAGTTGAGCCGGGCGCCTTTGGCCTTCGAGCCGCCCAATGCCCGATGCTCTTCGAACACCAGCGGCAACGTCATCAGTGCCGGGAAATTCGGCGTGCTGTACGGCGTACGCGCACGTACATCGGTGACCGGGTAGTGAAACTCGCCCATGTCGGGATCAATATCCGCCAGCCGCTGCGGGTCGATATAGATAAAGCCCAGGGTCAGCGGCGCGCCAATCCACTTGTGCAGGTTGAAGCCGGCAAACGCGATGCCCAACTGCGCCAGGTTGAACTCGATCTGCCCCAACGCATGGGCGCCATCCAGGATTACATCAATCCCGTGTTCTTTGGCGGCAGTGGCAATCGCCTCCACCGGCATTACCAGTCCGGTGCGGTGGGTCACGTAAGTCAGTGCAAGCAATTTCAGACGCGGGTAGCGCATGAACGCATCGCGATACGTCTGCACCAGGCTGTCGAAACTGGCCGGGTGTTCGTGGGCAATCTCGATGACCTCCACCCCACGGTTCTGCGCCAACCAGCGCATGGCGCCCTTGACGGTGTCGTATTCCAGGTCGCTGATCAGCACCTGGTCGCCCGGCTGCAGGCGGTTGTAGTTGCGGATCAGCGACTGCAAGGCATCCGAGGCGCAGCGGGTGAGGGCGACGGCTTCAGGGGCGGCGTCCATTAACTGCGCCAACTGGTTACGAATCTCGAGGTTTTCGCCCTGCTCGAAACGCTGGCGCACATGGATCGAATTGCTGCGATTGATGAAGGCTACGTGGTCCTGATACTGCTGCAGCACTGCGCGGCTCATGCGCCCGAAGTACCCGTTTTCGAGGTTGATCGGGCCGGGCTCAAGGTCGTAGCGCTGGGCGATTTGGTGCCAGTGTTGTTCGTCGCGGGTACTGTCCATGTGCGTGCTCTATTAATGACGAGGGGCTGGCTTGCCGTGTTTGGCGCGCAGCGGTTCCAGCAGTTCGGACAAGCCGTTGTGGTCGATTTCCTGCATCAGTGCCAGTAACCCCCCCAACTCGCCGTGAGGGAAACCTTCACGGGCAAACCAGTTCAGGTAGGGCCCAGGCAGGTCGGCAATGATCCGGCCCTTGTACTTGCCGAAGGGCATTTCGCGGGTGATCAGCAGTTCAAGTTTTTCAGGGTTCATTGGGGCTTCAAGTGTTTGAGTCGATGCGTTGGAAAATACAGGCATTCTGCATGGAGGCCAAATGACAGATCATGCAAATAAAGCGGATACAGATTTTTGGTTAATATTTAACTTGTTGAAATGTAAGGATTAATTTGTTTTTCAAAAGCTGGCACGGGCGCTGCAATTACTAAAGCACGTTACTTAACCCGCGAAGGAATTGAAAAATGACTGATATCAACAAAGAATCGATCTCCGTACTCAATGACCTGATCGAGACCAGCAAGGACGGCCAGGAAGGCTTCAAGACCTGCGCAGAAGACATCAAGCATCCAGAACTCAAAGCCCTGTTTGCCAAACGTTCCGTTGATTGCGCCACCGCCGCTGCCGAACTGCAGACCGCCGTTAAAGCACTGGGTGGCGATCCGGAAAAATCCGGCAGCGTCGCTGGCGCCCTGCACCGTGGCTGGGTCGACGTGAAGTCGCTGGTCACCGGTAAAGATGAAGAGGCTGTGCTGAACGAAGCCGAGCGCGGTGAAGACCACGCGTTGAAGGCTTACAAAGAAGCGATCGAGAAGATCAACAAGCACAACCTGCTGGGTATCCGGGACCTGGTGGAGCGTCAGTTCCACGGCGCGCAACGCAACCACGACCAGGTGAAAGCCCTGCGTAACCAGGCACGCGCTCAGTCTTGAGCCCGGCCTGAATAGAAAAAGCCCCGCAGATGCGGGGCTTTTTTATGCGTGGTGGTTTAACCGATGCTGATGGCCGGCAGCTCGGTCAGGGTCACGGTCTGCTGCTTGCGCGGCGCGAGGATCTCGGCTTCACCATCCACCACCAGCTCATCGCGCTGGTTGAATACGCGGGTGGCGATGCGCACGCGAAACTTCGGCAGCTTCTCCAGGATTTCCAGACGCACGGTCAGGGTGTCGCCGATTTTTACCGGCTTCTGGAAAGTCATTTGCTGGCCGATGTAGATGGTGCCGGGCCCAGGCAACTCACACGCGACTGCCGCGCTGATCAGGGCGCCGCTGAACATACCGTGGGCAATGCGTTCCTTGAATATGGTCGCCTTGGCGAATTCGGCGTCCAGGTGCACCGGGTTGTGGTCGCCGGACATCGCCGCGAACAGCTGGATATCGCGCTCTTCGACGGTCTTGCTGTAGCTGGCGGTCTGGCCGACTTCGAGGGCTTCGTAAGGCGTGTTGGTAACCTGGGTCATCAGATGGTGCATCCTGTGGCTAATCGATAATCTTAATGTATTGATTTTAAACGAAATATCATTCGCAGCGAGCGGGGCGGCGCAGTATTGCAGCCTGGTCCAGCCACGTCAGCACATCGGCTGTGACCGCATCACGGTTGGTTTCGTTGAATAATTCGTGGCGCGCCTGCGGGTAAATGCTCAGCTCCAGGTTCTGGCAGCCGGCTTCACGCAAAGCGTTGGCCAGACTTTTGAGACGCTTGCCTTCACTGACCGGATCACATTCTCCGCCCATTATCAGGATCGGCAGGCCCGGATCGATCTGAGCGAGATTGGACGCTTTGCTGATTTGCTGCAAGCCGCTCAGCAGGTCGATCCACAGCTGGTTGGTGCAGCGAAAGCCGCAGAGCGGGTCGCTGACGTACTTGTCGACCTCGGCCGGGTCGCGGCTGAGCCAGTCGAAAGCGGTGCGATTGGGTTTAAATGCCTTGTTGAACGATCCAAATGACAGGAAATCAATCAGCGCACTGCGCCCGCGCAAGCCCTGGCGCAAGCGCTCGATGTGGGCGATCACCTTGGCTGCGCCGTACAGCGCCACCGGCTGGAAATTCGAGCCGCTGAGAATCGCCCCGTTGAGGCTCGCGCTGTGGTGCAGCAGATACGCCTGGGCAATGTAGCTGCCCATGCTGTGGCCCAGCAGAATGATCGGCACCCCCGGCGCCTGCTGGCCGATGTGCTGATTGAGGCTCGCCAGGTCGCCCACCACTTTGTTCCAGCCATCTTTCTCGGCAAACAGCCCCAGGGTGCCTTCGTCGGCGGTGCGCCCGTGGCCGCGCTGGTCAGGGGCGTACAGGCCGTAACCGGCGTCACACAACGCCTGGGCCAGGCGCCCATAGCGGCCACTGTGCTCGGCCATGCCGTGGGCCAGCATGATCAACGCCTTGGGCGGCCCGTCCGGCAGCCATTGGTTGACGTACACCCGACTGCGGTCATTCGCGGTCAGCCAGAAAGTGGTGTGGTTCATGGCGCTTCCTTTGCTCAGGGTCGTTGCAGTGTATAGCTCATCTGCCCGCGGCTGCTGGATCAGCGCTGGCCTTGGCAGGGAGATTCACACAATCAATGACGCATCTTGTTGTATTTGCCTGATTGACCATAGCTGCTAACGTCCCCAAAGCTCCGCTTTCATCGCAGCATCAAAAGCGGCCGGACCACTCAGGTAAGAGGACAAGAATAATGCAACCTGATTTCTGGAATGACAAACGCGCGGCCGGGGTTCCCAACGAGATCGACCTCACGGCCTACAAGTCGGTGATCGAAGTCTTCGAGCGGTCCTGCAAGACCTTTGCCGATCGTCCGGCGTTCAGCAACATGGGGATCACCCTGACCTACGCCGAGCTGGATCGCCGCAGTGCAGCGTTCGCCGGTTACCTGCAATGGCACACCGACCTCAAGCCGGGTGACCGCATTGCGGTGCAGATGCCCAACGTCCTGCATTATCCGATTGCCGTGTTCGGCGCCCTGCGCGCGGGGCTGATCGTGGTCAACACCAACCCGCTGTACACCCCGCGGGAAATGCGCCACCAGTTCAAGGACGCCGGCATTCGGGCGCTGGTGTACCTGAACCTGTTTGGCTCGCGGGTAGAAGAAGTCAGTAAAGACACCGAGATCGAATACCTGATCGAAGCGAAGATGGGCGACTTCATGCCCGCCGCCAAGGGCTGGCTGATCAACACCGTAGTCGACAAGGTCAAGAAGATGGTCCCGGCGTACAACCTGCCGCAGGCCATTTCCTTCAAGCGCGCCCTGAGCATGGGCGCGGGCCAGGCGCTCAACCGCCACCCGGTGACCCTCGATGACATCGCGGTGCTGCAATACACCGGGGGCACCACCGGGCTGGCCAAGGGCGCCATGCTCACCCATGGCAACCTGGTGGCCAACATGCAGCAGGTGCGGGCGTGCATGTCGCAACTGGGCGACGACGGCCATCCGCTGATCAAGGAAGGGCAGGAGGTGATGGTCGCGCCGCTGCCGCTGTACCACATCTATGCCTTCACCGCGAATTGCATGTGCATGATGGTGTCGGGCAACCACAACGTGCTGATCACCAATCCCCGGGACATTGGCGGCTTTATCAAGGAGCTGAAAAAGTGGCGCTTTACCGGGCTGCTGGGGCTCAACACGCTGTTTGTGGCGTTAATGGACCACCCGGATTTCAAGACCCTGGATTTCTCCCACCTCAAGCTCACCAATTCCGGCGGCACTGCGCTGGTCAAGGCGACGGCCGAGCGCTGGCAGCAACTGACCGGCTGCGCGATTGGCGAAGGCTACGGCCTGACCGAAACCTCACCGGTGGCCAGCACCAACCCGTATGGCGGCAAATCGAAGCTGGGCACCGTGGGCATTCCGGTGCCGGGCACGGCAATGAAGGTCGTCGACGACAGCGGCGTGGAGTTGCCGCTGGGCGAGCGGGGCGAGCTGTGCATCAAGGGCCCGCAAGTGATGAAGGGCTACTGGCAGCAACCGGTGGCGACCGCCGAGACCCTGGACGCCGAAGGCTGGCTCAAGACCGGCGATATCGCCGTGATCGACCCGGACGGCTTTGTGCGCATCGTGGACCGCAAGAAGGATCTGATCATCGTCTCGGGCTTCAACGTGTACCCCAACGAGATCGAAGACGTGGTGATGGCGCACCCGGCAGTGGCCAGTTGCGCGGTGATCGGCGTGCCCGACGAGCGCACCGGCGAGGCGGTGAAGCTGTTTGTGGTGGCCCGTGCGCAGGGCGTGAGCCTTGAAGAGCTGAAGACCTACTGCAAGGCCAACTTCACCGGCTACAAGGTGCCCAAGCACATTGTGTTGCGTGAGTCGTTGCCGATGACGCCGGTGGGCAAGATCCTGCGCAGGGAATTGCGCGACATAGCCTGATTTGAAATAAGGTCAAAAATGTGGGAGCGGGCGGGCTTGCTGTGGTGAGCGGGCTTGCCCCGCGCTGGGCTGCGAAGCAGCCCCATCAATCTGTAGTGAACCCGATGGGGGGGCAAGCCCCCTCACCACAGCAAGCCCGCTCCCACATCTGGTTTTATTCATTCAGTTTAATCGTGCTAAAGCCCATGCCAGAGCCTTTTCTCGGCTTATAGAATCTTTGCTCTAAAAATGACTATTAGATATTCTTGAGTCATGTTTATGACCGTAGGGGCCTCTTTTGGCTCTAGGCGGCCCTTGGCAAAGCTGCTACTCTCGGCGCGCTTTGTGACCTCTTGGCCTGCTTTTAACCGCCAGACTCACCCAAAAACAAACAAATAATAATCGCATCAAATGCGATGAATGAATTCGCGTCGCTGAGGAGTGGGCTTCCATGATCGAAGACTTTTGGAAGGATAAGTACCCCGCCGGGATTGCTGCAGAAATCAATCCAGACGAGTATCCGAATATTCAGGCGGTACTGAAGCAGTCCTGCCAACGCTTCGCCAACAAACCGGCTTTCAGCAACCTGGGCAAGACAATCACCTACGGTGAACTGTACGAACTGTCCGGCGCCTTTGCCGCGTACCTGCAACAGCATACCGACTTGCAGCCCGGTGATCGAATCGCCGTGCAACTGCCCAACGTCCTGCAATACCCGGTCGCCGTGTTCGGCGCCATCCGTGCTGGCCTGATCGTGGTCAACACCAACCCGCTGTACACCGCGCGGGAAATGGAACACCAATTCAACGACTCCGGTGCCAAGGCCCTGGTCTGCCTGGCCAACATGGCGCACCTGGCTGAAAAAGTCGTGCCCAAGACCTCCGTCAAGCACGTGATCGTCACCGAAGTCGCCGACCTGTTGCCGCCGCTCAAGCGCCTGCTGATCAACAGCGTCATCAAGTACGTGAAGAAGATGGTCCCGGCGTACCACTTGCCCAAGGCGATCAAGTTCAACGACGTATTGGCCAAGGGCCACGGCCAGCCGATCAACGAAGTCAGCCCCGCCAGTGACGAAGTCGCCGTGTTGCAATACACCGGCGGCACCACCGGCGTGGCCAAGGGCGCGATGCTGACCCACCGCAACCTCGTCGCCAACATGCTGCAGTGCAAGGCGCTGATGGGCTCCAACCTCAATGAAGGCTGCGAGATCCTCATCACCCCGCTGCCGCTGTACCACATCTATGCCTTCACCTTTCATTGCATGGCGATGATGCTGATCGGCAACCACAACATCCTGATCAGCAACCCTCGCGACCTGTCGGCGATGGTCAAGGAACTGTCGAAGTGGAAGTTCAGCGGCTTTGTCGGCCTGAACACCCTGTTTGTTGCCCTGTGCAACAACGACGCCTTCCGCAAGCTGGATTTTTCGGCGCTGAAAGTCACCCTGTCCGGCGGCATGGCCCTGCAATTGGCGGCGGCCGAGCGTTGGAAAGCGGTCACCGGTTGTTCCATCTGCGAAGGTTACGGCATGACCGAGACCAGCCCGGTGGCCACCGTGAACCCGATCCAGCACATCCAGATCGGCACCATCGGCATTCCGGTGCCGTCGACCCTGTGCAAGGTCATCACCGATGACGGCGTGGAGCTGGCGCTGGGTGAAGTGGGCGAGCTGTGCGTCAAGGGCCCGCAAGTGATGAAGGGCTACTGGCAGCGCGAAGAAGCCACTGCCGAGATCCTCGACAGCGAAGGCTGGCTGAAGACCGGTGACATCGCGATCATCCAGCCGGATGGCTACATGCGCATTGTCGACCGCAAGAAGGACATGATTCTGGTCTCCGGTTTCAACGTGTACCCCAACGAGCTGGAGGACGTGCTGGCGGGCTTGCCAGGCGTGCTGCAATGCGCAGCCATTGGCGTGCCGGACGAGAAGTCCGGGGAACACATCAAGATCTTCATCGTGGTCAAGCCGGGTGCCACCCTGACCAAAGACCAGGTGATGGAGCACATGCGTGCCAACGTCACCGGCTACAAGGTGCCCAAGGCCGTGGAATTCCGCGACGCACTGCCGACCACCAACGTGGGCAAGATCTTGCGCCGTGAACTGCGGGATGAAGAGCTGAAGAAGGCCGGCTTGAAGAAGTAACCGGTCTAAAACAAAAAGCCCCGCAGATGCGGGGCTTTTTATTGAACGCTGATCCCGCCACTTGAAATGCAATCCAAATGTGGGAGCTGGCTTGCCTGCGATAGCGGTGGGCCAGTCAAAGCAGTGTTAGCTGACCCACCGCTATAGCTCCCACAGGTTACAGTGCGAACTGCGCAAAGCTCACACCAGCACCCGCCGGGCGTACATCCTTGAGGAACGAATCCTTGTCGGCGCTCAGCTCCAGGGTAATCTCCGGCTTGCGCTTGCCGGCATTGCGCACCACCAGGCCTTCAAGCTTCTCGCGCAAAAACACGGTCGGCACTTTCAAGTGCAGCAACTGGTCGCTTTCGGCGTTGTGCATCAACAAGTGAATCCACTCGTACTGGCCTACGGCAATCCGGCCCACCGGCAGGTCGAACCACCAGATGTTGCGTTTGCGGTCCAGGTCGGTGAAGTGGCAGTTGTTGACGCCGAGTACGGCACCGCCCAGTTCCTGGTTTCTGCGGGCAATGGCCTGTGCTTTATTGAGTTTCATAACCTTCCTACGGGATCTGTTATCCAGCGCTTGCGCCTGGATGTGCCCGGCATTCTCGTGGGTTGGCCGCAAAACATAAAGCCCAACCTGCTGCCGATGAGCAAATGCGCGATGAAATGCCCGCAAAAAATAATTGAAACTCTCTGGAAAGGCCAAGGGTCAACGATTACGTAGTGACCAAAATCCTTGATTGTTCCCAGGAGAAATACCATGAGTAGCACATCGGATAAGGCAAAAGGTTTGGCGAACGAAGCCGTCGGCAACATCAAGCAAGGTGTTGGCAAAGTCACCGGCAACGACAAGTTGCGGGCTGAAGGCGTGGTTCAGGAAAAGAAAGGCGAAGTGCAAAAAGCAGTCGGCGACACCAAGGACGCGGTAAAGAAAGCGGTCAAATAGTCCCGACCTGGCTGCGTGCATTCCAGCAGCCCGACGGCCATCCACGGATGGCCGTTTTTGTGTCACCTGCAGTGATTAAAGTTTGGAAATTGTTTCAAGGTCGCCAAATGGGCTACCTTGATGTAGAAAACGGCCCCTGAGTCGCCCACGAACTCAACCTTTTTGCGGCGAAAGGAGACGCTATGATTTTTCCGGTATTACAAGGCTTGCCCTTGCACAAAGTGCTGGTGCGCACCGTCACAGAGTTCCTCGATGACGAAATGCCTACGTACGCCTCGGCACTGGCCTACCAGATGCTGTTCTCACTGTTTCCCTTCCTGCTGTTCCTGATTGCCCTGATCGGTTTCCTGCACCTGCCGGACTTCTTCACCTGGCTGCGCATGCAGTCGGAACTGGTGTTGCCGCCCCAGGCCCTGGAGCAGGTCAACCCGGTAATCGACCAGTTGCAGCAATCCAAAGGCGGCCTGTTGTCGGTGGGTATCGTGATTGCGCTGTACACCGCCTCGGCGGGTGTGCGTCTGATGATGAGCGCGATGAACGCCGCCTACGACGTGGTGGAAGGCCGGCCGATCTGGAAACGTTTCCCGCTGTCGATTTTCTACACCGTTGGCATCGCCGGCATGTTGTTGGCCGCCGCAGCGTTGATGGTGCTCGGGCCGCAGGTGATGGAATGGCTGGCGGGGCAGATCGGCATGCAGGAATTCGTGGTCACGCTGTGGACCATCCTGCGTTGGCCACTGATCGTGATCCTGCTGATGTTCGCCGTGGCCTTGATGTACTACTTGATGCCTGACGTGAAGCAGAAATTTCGCTTTATCACCCCGGGTTCGGTCCTGGCGGTGGTGGTGTGGATCATCGCTTCCCTGGGTTTTGGCTACTACGTCAAAACCTTTGCCGACTACAACGCCATGTATGGCAGTATCGGCGCGATTATTGTGTTGCTGCTGTACTTCTACATTTCCGCCGCTGTGCTGTTGCTGGGGGCGGAGATGAACGCGGTGATCGAGCACATGTCGGCCGAAGGCAAGGACCCTGGTGAAAAGGACTTTGGCGAGCACGACGACAAACAACATGTCTCAGGCCTTGGCCGGGACCACTCACTCAAGCCCACTACCGACGAAGTCTGATCGATGATCCGTGAAATCCTGAAAATGGGCGATGAGCGCCTGCTGCGTATTGCCCCGCCGGTTCCGCCGGAGATGTTCGACAGCCCCGAGTTGTGGCAGTTGATTGATGACATGTTCCAGACCATGGAGCACGTGGGGGGTGTTGGCTTGGCCGCGCCGCAGATCGGAGTGGACCTGCAACTGGTGATCTTCGGTTTCGAGAGCAGCGAACGCTACCCGGACGCGCCCGCCGTGCCCCAGACCATCCTGATCAACCCGTTGATCACGCCCCTCAGCCCGGTGCTGGAAGAGGGCTATGAAGGTTGCCTGTCGGTGCCGGGCTTGCGCGGGGCGGTGGACCGTTATCAGCAGATTCGCTACGAAGGGTTTGACCCCAAGGGCGAGCCGATTGTGCGGATTGCCGAAGGCTTCCACGCGCGGGTGGTACAGCACGAATGCGATCACCTGATCGGTCGGCTGTACCCGTCGCGGATTACCGATTTCAGCAAGTTCGGGTTTATCGAAGTGATGTTCCCGGACATGGATCCCACAGCAGACGAGTGACCTTCAGGTAAAACACAAATCAAAATGTGGGAGCTGGCTTGCCTGCGATAGCATCACCGCGGTGTAACTGATACACCGAGGTGCCTGCATCGCAGGCAAGCCAGCTCCCACATTTAGGCCATGTTCATTCAGCTTATTTAGCCGGCTTCACAAACCGCAACGTCATCCGGTCCGACTCACCAATCGCCACATACTTCGCCTTGTCCTTCTCCCCCAACGTCAACGCCGGCGGCAAGGTCCAGACCCCGTCCGGGTAGTCCTTGGTGTCTTTCGGGTTGGCATTCACCTCGCTCTGCCCCTCAAGCTTGAACCCCGCGTCGGTCGCCAGTTTCACCACATAGGCCGTGGTCAGGTAACCGCTGTGCTTGATGTCTTCCAGCGAAGCCCCGTCCTTGGCCCGGTGATCCACCACACCCAGCACGCCGCCCGGTTTCAACACCTTGAAGAATGCGTCGAACATCGCCGGCGCGGTATCCGCCATCACCCAGTTATGCACGTTGCGAAAGGTCAGCACCGTGTCCGCCGAGCCAGGCTTGCCCAGCACCGGTGCCTTGGGATCGAACTCGGTAAAGCCGGCCTTTGAGTAATGCACCGGGTCTGCGGCGAATTTCTTTTTCAGGTTTTCTTCTGAGGTACGCGCATAAGCACTGCTGCTTGGCGCCTGCACCGCAGCGATGTAATGGCCGTTGTCCTTGAGCAGCGGGGCCAGCACTTCGCTGTACCAGCCGCCACCCGGGGTGATTTCGATCAGGGTCTGGTTGGCCCGCAGGCCAAAGAATTCGAGGGTCTGTTGCGGGTGACGATACACATCCCGTGCGCTGTTGGCCGGTACCCGCCAACTGCCGGCAAGCACGGTTGCATACTGCTCGGCGGAAACCGGGGCTTCGGCTGCCTGGCTCAAGGCCGGGGCGAGGAGGGCTGCAAGGGATAAAGCTGCAAGGGTCGCTTTCATGATCATCCTGGTAATGGGCCGCTAGTGCAGCCGAGGCTAGCATGGTGCCCAAGACCGCTGATCACACTTTATTGAAGGTCGACCTCACCAACGGTTCTAAGCCCATGGCGATCATGGGCTTGTTGCGTTTGTAGCGCACCAGGCGTTCGGACAGGGACTGCGGCAGCAACGTGTCCTGGGTAAAACCGAGGCGCTGGTAAAAGCCTTCCAGCTCCGGATGGCACAGCAGCCACACCGTGCCGTCGACGCGGGTGACCGATGCCCGAATCAGCCGCGCCGCCAGCCCCTGGCCACGCAACGCCGGGTCCACAAACAGCCCGGTCAGCCATTGCCCGCCCACCACCGGCGTCAGGCACAGGCCCGCGACAATCTCGCTGCCCTTGGCCACCCATAACTGGCCGCCCTTGAGGGCTTTCATCGGTGAGTGGTGGCTGCGGTAAAACTTGTTCAGCAGCGGCCACAAAGGCTCTGCCAGTCGATCGATGTGCAACTCGGGCATGGTTTTCAAACACACAGGTTCCGGGGCTGCGGATTATAAGTCGGGCAAAGCGCCTTCTGCTGGGCAATAGGTGTTATACCCAGTGTTACATCCCCTGTAAGTGGAGCACGCATCATGGCCAAAGGTCTGAATTCCAAGAAAGCTGACAAGAAGAAACCGGCAAAGACCGCCGACGAAAAACGCGCCGACAAAAAGGCCAAGAAAACCGACAGCAATCTGTTCGGTCATTAAGTTCTAAGCTAAGCACCAAACGATCTGCAAGATTTTCCCGCCTCATTGCACAGAGCAGGATGAAGCCGACTTTTTCGTCGGCCACGCCTGCCCTGAGCTGCCGATGTCCAACTACCTTGATGAAACCCAGCGCCGGGAAATCGAAGCCCTGGCGAATTCCTTTACCGTCCGCACCGAGTGGCCGACCTGGCTGCTGCTGATGGGCGTGTACGCCGGCTGGTTTGCCGTGATCCTTGGCAGCCATTGGCTCGGCCTGTGGCTGAGTACCGCGCTGCTGATCCCGATCGTGGCGTTGTGGATGTCCCTGCAACACGAACTCCTGCACGGCCATCCCACCCGTTTCACGGCCCTGAACAAAGTCCTCGGCTACGCCCCTTTTGCCGTCTGGTATCCCTACACCCTGTACCGCAACTGCCACCTTGTGCACCACAACGATGAAGACCTGACGGTGCCCGGCGTCGACCCGGAAAGCCGCTACCTGAATCAGCGGCAGTGGGACGCCAGTTCACTGTTCGAGCGCACCCTGCATTGGCTGACCAAAACCGTCCTCGGGCGCTTCCTGCTGGGTTCGCCCCTGGCGCTGTGGAAGCTGGCGCGCAACGAGTTCAGGCGCCTGCGCCAGGGCCAGCGCCAGGCATGGTTGATGTGGCTGAGCCATGGCACCGTGACCGTGCTGATGCTGACCTTCATCGCCCACTACAGCGCACTGCCGGTGTGGCACTACGTGGTGCTGGTCAGCGTGCCGGCCTTGTCGGTGGCGGCGATCCGTTCCTACTATGAGCATCGCCCGCACCCGCAACCGGAACAGCGCACGGTGCTTAACGAAGCCGCCTGGCCGTGGACCTGGCTGTTCCTCAACAACAACCTGCACCTGGTGCACCACGATTTGCCGAAGCTGCCGTGGTACCTGCTGCCCACTGTCTACCGCGCGCGCCGCGAACAATGGGTGGCGCGCAGCGGCGGGTTCCTGGTGCAGGGTTACGGCCAGTTGATCGGCCGTCACGGGCTCAAGGCCATCGACAGCCCACGGCACCCCTTTGCTTGAGAGACAACCATGAGTGATCGCTACGCCGAATTGCAGATGTACGTGGCGCCGCAGCCCGTACAACAGGCCAACGAGCGTTGGCTGTCGCGCATCCTGGAGCACCTGGGCGCGACTCGCCGCAACGCCGACCACCTCGACCTGCGCAGCCTGTGGCGCGCCCCCGAATTGCTGCTGACGCAAACCTGCGGCTACCCGCTGATGACCGAGTTGCGCGGGCAAGTCCAAGTGATCGGCCGCCCGCGCTACGAGCTGGCCCACAGCAGCGGCGGCGTCCATTGCAGCCTGCTGCTGACCCGCGACGACAATCCACGCGTTGCCTTGGCCGACTTTTATGACAGTCGCGGCGTGATCAACGGCCATGACTCCAACAGCGGCATGAACCTGCTGCGCGAACGCCTGGCGCCGTTGCAGCAGGGCGGTCGGTTCTTTGCCGACGTCGGCATCAGTGGCGCCCATCGCGAAAGCCTGCGCTGGCTGCGGGAAGACCGGGCGGACCTGGCCGCCATCGACAGCGTGACCTTCGACTACCTTGCACGCTTTGCGCCGGATGAAGTGGCCGGGCTGCGAATCGTCAGCCGCAGTGCGCCCAGCCCGACGTTGCCTTACATCAGCGCGTTGGGCGCCAGTGAAGCCCTGCGTGAAGCCATGAACCTGGCCTTGCAGGATCTGCCCGAGGTGGTGCAAACCCTCGGCGTACACGAAGTGCTGCCCGCCACTGAAGCCGATTACCAGGTGTTGCTGGATTACCGGCAACAGGCCGAAGCCTTGGGTTATCCAAAGCTCCAATGATCGTTCCCACGCTGAGCGTGGGAACGATCTGTTACGTAGAGGATAGGAACTATAGGTTATATAAAAATACCTTTTAAATATTATTAAAGAATAAGCAGCCTTGCTAGGATCGCTCCACCGGAACACCGGACATAACGCGCAACCTACTCAGATGGAGCCACTATGTCCGGCGCCGACACTTCTCACAGCGACTACGTGGGCGGATTATTCCGCAGTCATTACGACTGGCTGTGCAGCCGTTTGCACCGTCATCTCGATTCCCGTGCCCACGCCGAAGACATTGCCGCCGACACCTTCGTCCAGCTCTTGAGTTCCCCGGGCGTGGCGCCGATTCGCCAGCCTCGCGCCTTGCTCACCACCATCGCCCAGCGCCTGATGTACCAGCTGTGGCGCCGCCGTGACCTGGAGCGCGCTTATCTCGACGCCCTCGACCAGGACGAAACCTCGCCCGCGCCATCCCCTGAGGACCTGGCGCAAATGCTCGAAGCCCTGCAGGCCATCGACGAGTTGCTCGACGGCTTGCCGGCCAAGGTCAAGGCGACCTTTCTGCTGTCGCAACTCAATGGCCTGACCTACCCGGAAATCGCGGCGGAGCTGGGCATCTCCCAACGCTCGGTCAGCGACTACATGACCCGCGCCGTCAACCGCTGCCTGCGGCTGTGCCTGGAATGACCGACGAACTGATCGACAGCGCCACCCGCTGGGTGGTGTTGCTACGCTCCGGCGAGGCGAGTGCCGCCGACTGGCAGCGCTACCACCAATGGCGCGCCGAAGACCCGCGCCACGAAGCGTTGTGCCAACAACTGGAAACCCGCCTCGGCGTGTTTCAAATTCCGCAGGCCCAAGGCGTCAGCGGCAAGGTATTGCAGCAGGCACTGGACGCGCCCTCCAGCCGCCGCAGCGTGTTGCGTGGCGCCCTGGTCGGCGCTGGCCTGATGCTGGGCGCCGGTTGGCTGGCCCGGCCAATGGTGGAGGATTTGACCGCCGACATTCGCACCGGCACCGGCGAGCGGCGCACCGTGGAGTTGGCCGATGGCAGTGAGTTACTGCTCAACGCTCGCAGTGCCGCCGACATCCAATTCGACCCGCAACGCCGCGTGGTGCGCCTGCGCGACGGCGAGCTGCTGGCGAAGATTGCCAAGGACAGCAACCGACCGTTTTTCATCCAGACCGACCAGGCCCGGCTGCGAGCCTATGGCAACCGCCTGTTGCTGCGCGAGCGTGAAGGGCAGGGCCACGTGGTGGCGCTCAACGGCGCGCTGGAGATCGACGGCCAGAACGGTGAGCGCCTGCAACTGGAGGCCGGGCACGAGGTCACTTACGACCGCTTCGGCTTCGGCCCGGTGCTGGCCAGTTCTTCAGGGGCGACCGCGTGGGTCGACGGCTTCCTGCAAGTGCGCGACCGCCCGCTGGTGGAGGTGATCGATGCCCTGCGGCCGTACCACAACGGTGTACTGCGCCTTGATCCGGCGGTGGCGGGTTTGCGGGTCAGCGGCTTGTACCGTCTCGACAATCCCGACCAGATTCTCGACACCCTGGCCCGCACGCTGCCGATCCATATCACCCGCCGGACCGGGTTGTGGGTGACAGTCAGTGCCACATAAAAACGGTTCGCCCCGGTCAATGTGGGAGCTGGCTTGCCTGCGATGCAGACACCTCGGTGCCGCAGTTGCACCGAGTCGATCCCATCGCAGCCTCGCTAAAGCTCGACAGCTCCCACATTTGATCGAGTCGCGTCCCAAGGTCGGTTCTAACGACATAACCAAACGATCTGCAAGTTTTGCCCCGGCCATCCCACATCACTCCCGTAAGCGCTGCGGGGAGCAGCGCTCAGGAGTTTCCTTGGGGGGAGCCAACATGAACCCATTCAACCGTACACCGCTTCGAACCTTTGCCCTGGTGCCGCTGGCCAGTCTGTTCCTGTCGTTCGCAGCCAGCGCTGAAGACGCGCGGCAGGTCTACCACATCGCGCCTGGCCCGCTGGATGAGGTGCTGCTGAACATCAGCCGCCAGAGCGGCCAGGTGATTTCGTTCACGCCGCAGTTGGGTAACTATTCCTCGGCCCGTGTCGACGGTTCGCTGTCGGCGCAACAGGCGGTAGACGCCGCGCTCAAGGGCACCGGCCTGCAAGTCCAGGTCAGCCCGGACGGTGCATTCATCATCAAGGAAGGCGCCAAAGCGCTGCCTGCCAGCAACAGCATCAAGGCGCAAACCGCCGAGGCCCAGGCGCCGACCCTCGACCGCGTGGTCGCCATCGGCACCCGTCGCAGCGACGCCACGGCCCTGACCAGCAGCGCCCCGGTAGATGTGATCAACGCCGAAGAACTCAAGCAAACCGGCGCCACCAGCCTTAACCAGGCGCTGTTCCAACTGCTGCCCTCATTCAACTTTCCACAGAACAACAGTGCGACCCGCGGGCAAGACCCCAAAGGCGCCTCCCTGCGCGGCCTGTCGCCTGACCAGACCCTGGTGCTGATCAACGGCAAGCGCCGGCATACCTCGGCGGTGGTGAATATTTCCGGCGGCGTGCCGTTCATTGGCGCGCAGCCGGTGGACCTGGACATGATCCCCATCAGCGCCATCGACCATGTCGAAGTGCTGCGCGATGGTGCCTCGGCGCAGTACGGGTCTGACGCGGTGGCCGGTGTGGTCAACATCGTGCTCAAGGAGCGCGATAGCGGTGGCGGCATCAACACTCAACTGGGCAAGTACGCCCAGGGCGACGGTTTCAGCAAAACCACCGACGGCTGGTACGGCATCGGCTTGCCGGGGGACGGTTTCCTGACCCTGAGCTTCAACACCCTGAACAACAAACCCGATGACATCGGCGACAAATACGTCGCCGACGGCCAGGTACAAGACCCGCGCTGGGGCGGTGCCGGGCGTGACAAATACAACCTGGCGGCCAACGCCGAAATCGGCCTGAACGACCAGTGGCGCCTCTACAGTTTCGCCACGTTCGGCCAGGACACTTCGGTGAACAACACGCCGCCACTGCTGGCCAGCAGTCCGAACAACGTTGCCGGGATTTACCCCAACGGCACCATCCCGAAATACCGCTATCGCTATGAGGACGGCGCAATCACCGTCGGCACCCGCTACGAAGACGAGAGCATCGGCCGCTTCGATTTGAGCGCCACCTATGGCCGCGACGAGCACGATGAGCTGGCCTTCAACACCGTCAACCCGAGCTATGGCCTGAACAGCCCGACCAAGTTCAACGTCGCCACCCTGGTCAACGACCAGACCAACATCACCCTGGATTACGCCAAGGATCTGGACGTCGACTGGTCGAGCCATCCGCTCACCGTGTCGGCGGGCGTGGCCTACCGGCATGAACAATATCGGCTGGAGGCGGGCGACTACGACTCCTACTCCTATGGCGGCATCGATGGTGTGCAGGTGGGCGCCGTGCAGGCTTCGGGCCTGACCCCGGACGACGCCGGTACCTTCAAGCGTGACGTGGGCGGCGTGTACTTCGGCCTGGAAAACCAGGTGACCGACAAGCTCCAGGTCGGTATTGCCGGGCGTACCGAGCACTACTCGGACTTCGGGTCGGCCACCACCGGCAAGCTCTCGGCGCGCTATGACTTCACCCCGAAAGTCGGCTTGCGGGCCACGGTCAACAACGCCTACCACGCCCCAAGCCTGGGCCAGATCGGCACCTCCTGGACCACCACCACCAACCTCGACGCCAACGGCAACCCGGTGCTGACCCGTATGCTGCCGGCCGACAACCCGGCTGCCCGCGCCCTGGGTGCCCAGCCGCTGAAGCCCGAGAAGTCCACCAACTACTCCCTGGGCCTGGTGCTGCGCCCAACCGACCAGGCCTCGCTGACCATCGACGCCTATCAGATTTCGATTCGTGACCGCCTGCTGTTCAGCGGCGGCATTTCCGGGCCGCTGGCCGAGCAGATCCTCAAGGATGCCGGCTACGGCCAATACTCCTGGGCGCAGTTCATGACCAACGCCGCCGACACCCGCACCCGTGGCGTCGACATCGTGGGCAAGTACAACCTGGACCTTGAGCAGTTCGGCAACCTGAACCTGTCGGCGGGCTACACCAAGGCCCGCACCACCATCGAAAAAGTTCACGAAAACCCCAACGGTTTCGAAGTGCTGACCCGCGAATCCCGAGGCTTCCTGGAGCACGGTTACCCGGAAGACAAGCTGGTGTTTGGCGCGGTCCACAAACTCAACCAATGGACCATCGCCCTCAACGAAACCCGTTACGGCAAGTACCGCAAATATGCGTCCAGCGAAGCCAACGCCCAGTACGACCAGACCTTCAGCGCGCAATGGACCACCGACCTGGACGTGAACTACGCCTTTACCAAACAACTGCGGGTGTCGGTGGGCGTCAACAACCTGTTCGACAGCAAGCCTGACGACTACAACACCCGTTTGCGCCAGACCCCGGGCCAGCAATACAGCTACCTGTCGCCGACGGCGCCGGAAGGGGCGTTTTACTACACGCGGCTCAGTTATGACTTTTAACCCACACCAAACTTAGGTGGAAAAGCTTTTTTGTGGTGAGCGGGCTTGCCCCGCGCCGGGCTGCGAAGCAGCCCTAAAACCGGCTGCCGAGTTCTGTCTGTAGGAACACGGTGACTTGATTGGGGCTGCTCCGCAGCCCGGCGCGGGGCAAGCCCGCTCACCACATTAGGCCCGTTCACCCCATTGGAATCACCTTCTTTCACCGAACAACTACGAGGTTGACGATGAACCACTTGAAAAAAATACTGAGCAGCAGCCTCCTGGCACTGAGCTTGTTGGCCCAACACACCCCGGCCGCCGAACCCGTCAAACCGATCCACTTCGGTGACATCACCTGGGAAAGCGGCAGCCTGATTACCGAAGTGCTGCGCCTGATTGTCGAGAAAGGCTACGGCCTGCCCACCGACACCTTACCCGGCAGCACCGTGAGCCTGGAAGCCGCCCTGGCCAAGGACGATATCCAGGTGATCGGCGAAGAATGGGCCGGGCGCAGTCCGGCGTGGGTCAAGGCCGAAAGCGAAGGCAAGGTGTTCGGCCTGGGCGACACCGTCAAAGGCGCCACCGAAGGTTGGTGGGTGCCGGAATACGTGATCAAGGGCGACGCCGAACGCGGCATCAAACCCCTGGCCCCGGAGCTTAAATCCGTCGCCGACCTGGCCCGCTACAAAGACGTGTTCCGCGACCCCGAAGACCCGACCCGTGGGCGCTTCCTAAACAGCCCCACCGGCTGGACCTCGGAAATCGTCAACAGCCAGAAGATCAAGGCCTACGGCCTGACCGACAGCTTCGTCAACTTCCGCACCGGCTCCGGCGCGGCGCTGGATGCGGAGGTGGCTTCGTCGATCCGTCGCGGCAAACCGGTGCTGTTCTACTATTGGTCGCCGACGCCCCTGCTGGGTCGCTTCAAGTTGATCAAACTGGAAGAACCACCGTTCAACGCCGAAGCCTGGAAGACCCTGGCCGACGCCAACAACCCGCACCCCATCGGTACCCGTTCGATGCCGGCGCACTTGGCGATTGGCGTGTCGGCGCCATTCAAGGCGCAGTACCCGCAACTGGTGACGTTCTTTGAAAAGGTCGACCTGCCAATTGACCTGCTCAACGGCATCCTCGCGCAAATGGCCGAGAAGCGCACCGCGCCGCGCCTGGTGGCTGAAGCGTTCCTGAAAGAACAACCGCAGGTCTGGCAGCAATGGGTGCCGGCGGACGTCGCGGCCAAGGTCAAGGGGAGTCTGTGATGCACAAGCTCATCGCGGCCACACTGTTGGCGCTGTGCGCCGGGCCCCTGCTGGCGGCAGAGCCGGCCACCCTGCGCGTCGGCTACCAGAAAAGCTCGGTGAGCATGGTGCTCGCCCGTGAGCATCACCTGTTCGAAGAAGGGCTGCCGGGCACCAAGGTCGAGTGGATCGAATTCCTCGGCGGCCCGCCGCTGATCGAAGCCTTGAACGGCGGCAGCATCGACATCGGCAACATCGGTGACATCCCGCCGATCTTCGCCCAGGCCGCCGGCATCGACATTCGCTATATCGGCGTCGAACCCAATGACGGGCGCACCGAAGCCATCCTGCTGCCCAAAGACAGCACCGTGCAGAGCGTGGCCGAACTCAAGGGCAAACGCGTGGCGCTGCTCAAGGGCTCCAGCGCCCACAACCTGTTCCTCAAAAGCCTGCTGCGGGCCGGCTTGCAGTGGAAGGACGTGAACGTGGTGTACCTGTCGCCCTCCGACGGCCGTGCGGCGTTTGAACAAGGCAAGGTCGACGCCTGGGTGGTGTGGGACCCGTACTACTCGGCGGCCGTGGTGGACGGCTCGGCAAAAGTATTGGGGGATGGCCAGGGGTTGAATCCGGCGGGCAGTTTTTTCATTGCCAGCGGCCCGTTCGCCAAGCAACACCCGCAGGCGATTGCGGCGATTCTCAAGGTGTTTGCCCAGGCGCAGCGATTGTCCCTGGACCAGCATGACGAAAGCGTCGCGCTGATGGCCAAGACCCTGGGCCTGCAGCCGGCGGTGGTGGAAAGCTACTTCCAGCATCGGTCGCCGACGCCGAGCCGGCCACTGGAAGCCGTGGACATTGCCAACCAGCAACGCACGGCCGACGCGTTTTTTGCCAACGGCCTGATCCCGAAAAAGGTCGATGTGCAGCAAGTCGTGTTCAAGGCCCCGTAACGTTTCCGGTATGCGAGTACCCCTGTGGCGAGGAAGCTTCTGTGGCGAGGGGGCTTGTCCCCCGTTGGGCTGCGAAGCAGCCCTGAAAGCTGCCAACCCGCTCTGTCTGAAAAAGTTCGGCGATCTTATTGGGGCCGCTTCGCGGCCCAACGGGGGACAAGCCCCCTCGCCACAATGAGCCTTCCGGCCACAAAAAACTCTCAAAGTCCCTTCGTAACCCATCAGTGAGCAGACCATGCAACCGATCTACATCGACTTTCTCAACGGCCTGGACATCGACGAACTGGCCCTCACCAACGACGAAATCCTCAACGCCATCGAATCCAGCCTCGCCATCCAGGGTCGCCGTGAGGCGGTGATCGAGCCGCGCATGCACCTGATTCCCGGTGGCGACATCAACGGCCACTTCAACGTGCTGCGCGGCGTATTGGGCGGCGCGATCGGCTACGCCGGGGTCAAGGTGGTGGGAGATTTTGTCGACAACTACCGCAAGGGCCTACCCTCGGAACTGGCGATTCTCAACCTGCTGGACCCGGCCACCGGCATCCCCAAAGCCATCCTCGACGCCTCGGCGATCACCGACATGCGCACCGGCGCCGTCACCGCCATCGGCGCCAAATACCTGGCCCGGCCTGACAGTAAAATCCTCGCGCACATCGGCGCCCGTGGCACCGCCTATTGGAACGTGCGCTTGCTGGATCACCTGTTCGACTTCGACGAGATCCGCGTGCATTCACGCCGCAGCGAAAGCCGCGAAGCCTTCGCCGAACGCCTGCGCCGCGACCTCGGCAAGCCGGTGATTGTCACCGACGATTGGGAGTCCACGGTGCGCGGCGCCGACATCGTGGTCGAGGCGTCACGCCTGGATCAGCCCCAACCCTTGCTGCATACCGAGTGGATCAAGCCCGGTGCGTTCGTTGTGCCCTACGGCACCATGAGCGCGGTGGAACTGTCGTTGACCGACATCATGCACAAGCTGGTGGTGGACGATTGGGGCCAGTGCAAAGGCGGCATGTTTGGCGCATTGCGCGCCCATGTCGATGCCGGAAAACTCAGCGCCGAGACCCTGCATGCCGAGTTGGGGCAGATCGTGGCCGGCTTGAAAACCGGTCGGGAATCACCTGAGGAAACCATCTTGTTCTGGCACCGTGGGTTGAGCCTCAGCGATATCGCCTTGGGCCATGCGCTGCTGGAAAAATCCAGACGCCTCGGGATCGGCCAGCGGCTGCGCTGGGCATGATTCACTTCGATCCCGATGGCCTGGCAATTGAGGATTTGCTGTCGATTGCCCGGCAAGACGCACCGGCTGATTTCAGTAGTGCCGGCCGCCAGCGTATCGACGAAGGGCATCAACTGTTGCAGCGCCTGGTGGCTGAAGGTACGCCGATTTACGGCGTGACCACCGGCCTCGGTGCAGCGGTGGATACGCCCGTGGCGCCGGTGCAGGCCAGCATTCCACTGGGGCGTGCGGTGGGCGTGGGGCGCCTGGCCAATCGGCCGGAACTACGGGCGATTACCGCTGCTCGCCTGGCCGGGTTGGCCCAGGGGCGCTCGGGTATTTCGCCGGGGGCGGCGCAGGCGCTGCTGGACTTGCTCAATAGCGGCGTCGAGCCCGAGGTGCCGTTGCTCGGGTCGTTGGGCGAGAGCGACCTGGCGCCGTTGGCGCATTTGAGCCTGGCGCTGAATGTGCCGCTGACCGGTAAGGATGGCCTGGCGCTGGTGTCGGCCAACTCCGCGAGTATCGGCCTTGGCGCCTTGCTGGTGGCCGAGGCTGAGGGAGCCTTGCAGGCGCTGTTGGCGGCGCTGGCGTTGTCGTGTGAAGGCTATCGGGCCAACCTCAGTCCGTTCCAGCCATGGGCTTCGCGGTTGCGTCCGGCGCCGGGTCAGAGTGAGCAGTCAGCGGCGTTGCTGCAGTGGGTGGACGGCGGCGAATTGGCCGACAACCCACGCCGTCTGCAAGATCCGTTGAGCTTTCGCTGTGCCACGGTGGTTCAGGGCGCGGCGCATCAAGCAGTGCAGCAACTGCGTGAGCTGGTTGAGCTGGAACTGGCCAGCGGTGCGGACAATCCGGCGTTGATCAGCGAAGAGGCCTTGGTGCTGGCCACGGCGAATTTCGACAGCACGCACCTGGCGCTGGCGGCAGAAGGATTGGGCCTGGCATTGAGCCGTGTGGCAGCGTGCAGCGCCGAGCGGATAGCCAAACTGTTGTCGCCGGCGTCCAGTGAGCTGCCGCGCTTTCTGATCAATCAGCCGGGGCAGGTGGGCATGGCCGCGTTGCAGCGCACCAGTTCGGCGTTGGTGGCGGAGATCGGGCATTTGGCCAATCCAATCCCGGCGGTAAGCGTGCCGGTGGCAGATCGCGTGGAAGATTACGCGGGCCAGGCGCTGGCAGTGATCGAGAAAACCCGGCAGTTGGTGCAGCGGGTGGTGTGGCTGGGCAGTATTGAACTGATCGTGGCCGCGCAGGCGGTAGACCTGCGCGGCACGGTTCAACTGGGGCAGGGCTCCCGGCGTATTCATCAGGCGGTGCGCCGCCAGGTGGCGCACCTGGATCAGGATCGCTCGGGGTCGGTGGATGTGTTGGCCTTGGCTACATTCATCGAAAACGATGGCTTGAAACCCATTCTCTAAAACAATGAAGATCAACTGTAGGAGCTGGCTTGCCTGCGATAGCGGTGTTGGATTCACCATCGCTATCGCAGGCAAGCCAGCTCCCACATTTTTGATCGCATTTCAGGTCATGGATTTTCGGCGGCCAACGCGGCAATTACTGCCGGGCGTTCACCGACCCGCTGCTGAAATTTCGCCAGCGCCGGCCACTGCTGCAAATCGATATCAAAAAATGCTGCCCAGCGCAGCACCACAAACAGGTACGCATCCGCCACCGAGTACTGCGCGCCCAGCAGGTAATCCTGACGCTCCAGGGTCTGCACCAGAATCGCAAACCGCTTGAACAGCGTGGCCTTGAACAGCGCCTTCACGTCATCTGGAATCGCGTCCTTGAACAGCACCCCCAGCCCGCCATGAATCTCGCTGGAGACAAAGTTCAGCCACTCCTGCAAACGCACCCGCTCCCAACTGCCATTGACCGGTGCCAGGCCCGCCGCCGGCACTTGGTCGGCCAGGTATTGCAGGATGGCGGCGCCTTCGGTCAGCACCTCGCCGTTGTCCAGTTGCAGTGCCGCCACGTAGCCCTTGGGGTTGATCTGCAAGAAATCATCACCCTCAGCCGTGAGCTTTTTCTGGTTGTCGACGCGAATCAATTCAAACGGCAGGGCCAATTCCCGCAGCACGATATGGGAGGCGAGGGAACAGGCATTCGGGGAAAAATACAGCTTCATCGGGGCAACTCCGCAGGACAGTTGCCTTCAGTCTCCTGGGCATGGCACCTTGCGTAAAATTAATCTTTCAGAATCCTGCCATAAGGACAGCTACTGCCATGATGAACCTGATGCACTGGCGCCTGTTGGTGGCTGTGGCGGACAACGGCAGTATCACCGCCGCCTCCGAACGCGTCGGCATGACCCAGTCTGCGGCCAGCCAGGCGATGGCGGCCATGGAGGCCAACCTGGGTGCGCAACTGTTTGTGCGCGAGGCGCGCCAGACTGTGCCCACCGCCCTGGGCCTGCAAGTGATCGAGCAGGCGCGGGTGATGCTCGGGGCCTTGCAGGCGATTCGCACCACAGTGGACGAAGCGCGGCCCATGCTGCGTGGGACGATTCGCATCGCGAGTTTCCCCATGGTGCTGGCGGTGTTCCTGCCGCCGCTGTTGCGGCGGTTCAACCAGCTTTACCCGGGCATCGAGGTCACGGCCCTGGAAGTCACCGACGATGAAGTGAACACCTTGCTCGACGCGAACCTGATCGACCTGGGCGTGGTGCTCAACCCGCCGTCGGAGCGCAATGCCGCAGTGCTGGGGCGCGATAACTGGGTGGCTGTGTTGCCGATGGCGCACGTGTTATCCCGGCGCGCGGCGCAGGCAACGGTCACGCTGGAAGAGTTGGTGGAGCAACCGTTCGTGCTCGCCACCGGCGGCTGCACCGTCAACGCTCGCAGCCTGGCGCAGGAAGCCGGGCTGGTGTTGCGCGAGGTGCGGGTGGAAGTGCGGGAGTGGAACAGTGCTTTCAGCCTGGTGCGCGAAGGCGTGGGTGTGACGCTGGTGCCCGAGATGACCCTGCCGGCCCAGCGCCACGGCTTGCGCATCATGCCGCTGGCGGAGCCGGTGCACCGCGAGTTTGCGTTGGTGACTTCACGCCATCAATCGCCCTCCGCAGCGGTAAATGCTTTGTTGCAAATGCTGGCTGACTAGTGGCCTTGCATAGCGCCAACGCCTGTCTATGCTCACCCAGAACCGTTGATGACGCTCGGCATATAAAGCGTTTCGGATAGGTTTCCCCATAAAGGTCTGTGGGCAAGATTCAAACCGTGAATGGAATGCGCCCGCGTGGGCGTCGGGAAAATAAAGGGTGATCTGACATGTTCAACCGCCAACACAAATCCGACCTGCTGGAAATCGAACGCTTCTCCTGTGCCCTCTCCGAAGCCAAAGCCAAATTGGCCGCCATCAGCCGCTCCATGGCGATGATCGAGTTTGATCGCAACGGCATCGTGCTGGATGCCAATGAAAACTTCTGCAAGACCATGGGCTACAGCGCTGAAGAAATCCGGGGCAAACATCACCGGATTTTCTGCGAAGAGGCCTACACCCACACTGATGCCTACGCCAAGCTCTGGCGCGACCTGGCGCGGGGCGAGGCCCTCAGCGGCACCTTCATGCGCTTGAACAAGCATGGCCAGGAAGTGTGGCTGGAAGCCAGCTACATGCCGGTGCTCGGTGCCGACAACCAGGTGCAGAGCGTGATCAAGGTCGCTTCGGACATCTCGGCGCGGATTCACCGCGAGCATGAAAACCAGAGCCTGATCGACGCCATCGGCCGCTCCATGGCGGTGATCGAATTCACCCCGCAAGGCCAGATCCTGAATGCCAACGACAACTTCCTGAAGACAGTCGGCTATTCCCTCAACGAAATCGTCGGCCAGCACCACAGCATGTTCTGCCATCGTCACGAAACCGAGTCGCCGACTTACAAGGCGTTCTGGGCTTCCCTCAATCGTGGCGAGTACCACTCCCATCGTTTCGAGCGCAAAAACAAATACGGTCAGACGCTGTTTCTGGAAGCCTCCTACAACCCGATCTTCGATGCCAACGGCCGCCTGTACAAAGTGGTGAAGTTCGCCAGCGACATCACTGATCAGGTCACCACCTTGCGCACCGCCGCCGACTCGGCCCACGCCACCTCGGTGCAGAACGACGCCTGTGCCCGCAAGGGGTCGGAAGTGGTGCAGCAGACCGTGCAGATCATCGAAGAAATTTCCCGCGACCTGAACGAAGCGGCTGTGAGCATTGATGCGGTGAGCAAACAGTCGGACATCATCGGCACCATCGTCCAGACCATTCGCGGCATCGCCGACCAGACCAACCTGCTGGCGCTGAACGCTGCGATCGAAGCGGCCCGGGCCGGTGAGCATGGGCGCGGGTTTGCGGTGGTGGCGGATGAGGTGCGCAGTCTGGCGGCGCGCACCAGCCAGGCGACGATCGAGATTGTGGACGTGGTACGCAAGAACCACGACCTGTCGATCAGCGCGGTGTCGAGCATGCAGTCGAGCTTGAGCCGTACGGGGCTTGGGGTGGCGCTGGCGAATGAGGCGGGGCAGGTGATCCTGGAGATTCAGGAAGGGTCACGGCATGTGGTGGATGCGATCAGTCAGTTCAACTCCACGCTACAACTGCAGTAAACGGTATTCATGACTGACACATGACCTGTGGCGAGGGAGCTTTTGTGGTGAGGGGGCTTGTCCCCCGTTGGGCTGCGCAGCAGCCCCAAAAGCGGCCACCTCATTCCATCAGAAGGAACGCGGCGAGCGGATTAGGGCTGCTTCGCAGCCCAACGGGGGACAAGCCCCCTCACCACAGGAAAGCCCTTCACCACAGGGTTTGTATTGTCAGGGCTTAAATCGCAGCCAGGGTTTCTTTCACGTTCTGCGCCTGCGGGTCGGCCGTTTTCGCCGCTACCTGCTGCGTCTGCTGCTCTTTCAGGCGTTCTGCCACTTCTTTGGAAATAGCGTCCTGCTGTTCCTGAGGCATGTTCTTCACATCATCCTCGGTCAAACCCTGTTCCTTGAGCAGTTGCTCGCGGATGCGCTCGGCCGGGCTTTTCTTCATGTAGTCGGTGAAGTCACTGCGGGCCGAAGTGGTGGAGTCAGTCTTGGCCGTATCGGTGGTCGAGGTGGTTGCGGTGGTGGCTTGCAACTGCACACGGGTCTTGGCGAAGGCGGCATTGATGTTGTCGGCAGTGGCGTCGGCCGCTGCCTGTGTGGTCGATACAGTGGTGGTGCCCTGTTGCACGTTTTGTGCGGCGCCGCTGTACAGCGCGCTGGCCGCGGCGTTGGCCGGGTCCATGTCGGCGCGTTTGATGCGTTGGATCGTTGACTGAGCCTGGGGATTGTTGTTGATCAGCATGATCAGGACACCTGTGGATGTGAGCGGTCCCACAGGTGGAGCAATTAGCGTGCCCAGTGATATGGCCCCGTGTTTACGGGGCTTTTGGCCGCCACCGTCGGCAAGCATTGGCGTGCCGACGGCCATTGTTTGCCGCTAGTGGGCAATGTTCTCCAGCGCCAGGTTGCGGGTGCGCGGGCCGAACCAGCTGATGGTGATCATCACGATCAACATGCTGCTGGCGATAAACGCCAACACGCCCGGTGTGCCGAGGTGTTCAAGGATCACACCGATCAGCAAGCTGCTGAACACCGTCGACAACCGGCTGAACGAATAGCAAAAGCCCACCGCCCGGGCGCGGATGTTGGTGGGGAACAGTTCGCTCTGGTAGGAGTGATAACTGAAGCTCAGCCAGGCGTTGCAGAAGGTGATCATCACCCCGCAGATCACCAGCCCCACGGCGGTGGTTTGCAGCGCGAACAAACTGCCGAAGATCACCGCGCCCAGGGCCGAGCCGACAATCTGCCATTTGTTTTCAAACCGGTTGGCCACCTTCACAAACAGCAGCGGTCCCAGCGGGTAGGCGAGGGTGATGATGAAGGCATAACCCAAACTGTGGGTCACGCTCACGCCCTGGCCCGACAGCAGCGCCGGCAACCAATTGCCAAAGCCGAAAAAGCCGATGGCCTGGAACACATGAAACACAATCAGCATCAACGCCCGGCGCCGGTAGGGCGGTTGCCAGATATCGGCAAACCGCCCGTGGCCCTGCACGCTGACGGCTTCCGGCTCCGGTTCATCCAGTGGCTTGCCGTGGTCCTTCTGGCAACGTGCCTCAAGGCTGTCCATGATCTGCCCGGCCTCGTCGAAGCGGCCTTTTTGCGCGAGCCAGCGCGGTGACTCCGGCAGGCGTTTGCGCAGTTGCCAGATAAACAGCGCAAACACCGCACTGCTCAGCACCACCCAGCGCCAGCCAGAGATCCCGAACGGCGCCTGGGGCACCAGCCACCACGACATCAAGGCCACCGCCGGCACCGACAGGAACTGGATGAAAAACGCAAAGGCAAACGCCGAGCTGCGCATGCGCTTGGGCACCAGTTCCGAAAGATAGGCATCGATGGTCACCAGCTCGATTCCCAGGCCGATGCCCACCAGGAAGCGCATGCAGATAATCCCCAAGGCAGAGGTCTGAATACCCATCAGCACAGTGGCCACGGTGTACCAGATCAGCGCAAAGGTGAAGATCGCCCGGCGCCCGTAGCGGTCGGCAATCGGGCTCAGCAGGCTGGCACCGAGGAACAGGCCGAGGAAGGTGGCCGAGGCAAAGGCCGCCTGGTCGGAGAAGCCGAATACGCCCTGGCTGCCGGTGTGGAAAATCCCGTCACTGATCAAGCCCGGGCTGATGTAGGCGGTCTGGAACAGGTCATACAGCTCGAAAAAGCCGCCAATCGACAGCAACGCCACCAGGCGCCACACGGTGGCGACGGCGGGCAACCGGTCGATGCGTGCGCTGATGTGGGCGGCGCGTATCGGGTCGATGCCGTCTGCGGTAGAGGGTGAAGACATGGGCAGAAGACTCAGTAAGTGATCGGGATCTCGAATTCCTGGAACGCATCATCCACCGGTTGGTAACCCAGCACACGGGTTGTTTCGCTGAGGTCCAGGCGTTTGAAGCGGTTGTTGGAAATGCCGTGGGCGATCAGGTGTTTCACCCCGATGGTTTCCACCGAACGTTGCAGCAACTGCACGGCGTCCCGCGGGCTGAGCCAGGCGCTGAGGTCGCGGGCGTTGTTCAGGTCGTGGGTTTCGGGGAATTCAAACGCACCGATGCGCAGGGCGATGGTGGAGAGCGGGGTTTTGGCGGCGTAAAAACCGCACAAGGCCTCGCCGTAGCATTTGCTCACGCCGTACAGGTTGGCGGGCAGTACGGGCATGCCGGGGGTGATCTGGCGGTCGACCGGGTAGCCTTCGATGGTCTGGGCGCTGCTGGCGAACACCAGGCGTTTTACCCCGGCGGCCACGGCGGCTTCGAACAGGTACGTGGTGGCCAGGATGTTGTTGGGCAGCAACTCGTCGAAGGTGGCGCTGGCGTGGGGGATGCCCGACAGGTGCACGATCACGTCAATCCCGTCGAGCAGCGCGGTGAGGCTGGTTTTGTCGCTCAGGTCGGCGTGCACGAAGCGGTGTTCGCCGAGGGCGAAATCCGGCTCGATGCGGTCGGTGAGGGTGAAGCGGTAGCGGTCTTTCGAGGCTTCGAAAAACGTCTTGCCGATGCGGCCGCAAGCGCCAGTGAGCAGTACGTTGAGTCCTTTCATGGTGTCGTCCTTGTTGTTAGTTGTGGCCGTCGAGGGCGAAGGCCTTGAAGCCAGGGCGCTGGCTGAGGGTTGCGTAGTAGGCGCTGACAGCCGGGTAGGAGGGATGCTCCATAGGCGTCATCCGCCAGCGGTGTACGGACAGGCCGATGAGGATGTCGGCCAGTGTGAACGCATTACCGGCCACGTAGGCATTGGTTTTGGTCAGTTGCTGTTCCAGCAGGCCCATCTTGTCGTTCCAGCCGCGCACACCGGCAGCGAGGCGTTGCGGGTCCTGGTAGTCCGGGTTTTTGCGCACCAGGGCGTGGAAGGCGTAGCCCCAGGACGGGTTGAGTTCGGTGGCTTGCCAATCCATCCATTGCTCCACTTTGGCACGGGCTGCCGGTTCGGCGGGTAGCAGGTCGTGGCGTTGGTGCAGGCCCACGAGGTAGCGGCAGATGGTATTGGATTCCCACAGCACGCCGTTGTCGTCGATGAGTACCGGGACTTGGGCGTTAGGGTTCAGGGCCAGGAATTCGGGGGATTGGGTGGGCGTGAAGCCGATGCCCCAGTCTTCGCGCTCGTAGGGAATAGCCAGCTCCTGGCAGGTCCACAGGACTTTTCGCACGTTGATAGAGGAGGTGCGACCCAAGATTTTCAGCGAATGGCCCATGGTGCTTTCCTGGCGACGGTGAGAAGGCAGGGAGGCAATTTAGCAGGGGCATGGGCCAACGACGACTAAAAATGTGGGAGCTGGCTTGCCTGCGATGCAGGCACCTCGGTGTATCAGGCATACCGAGGTGATGCTATCGCAGGCAAGCCAGCTCCCACATTGACCGCGTCTGGGCCCTTAGCAGAGCGGTGATTCCTGGTCCATCAACTTGCCCATCAGCAATACGCCCAACTCACTCAACTGATGAATCGCCAATGCCGTGTCGCGGTCTTTGCCGGTGAGTTCATCAGACAGGTCGAGCAATAACGTGCTGACCGAGGAAAACGTCTCGTAGCTGTTGGCGATCAGGCTTTCGCTGCTGACGTCGGGGCTGACGGTGAATAAGGTAGGGGGATTTGGAGTTGCTTTGAACATAGGTAGGATCTCTAACAAGGCCACCACCTGATCGCTACTAAACGAAAGGGTGGCGGCTGCACGCAGGTTAGTAGACCGGTAGACCCATACAAAAACCCGGCGCGCCACGAGGGCGCCCTGCGCACAGCCACCATCAAGCACAGACAGGTAAGTCCGAAAGATGAAGCTCATGCACATTTGTATGGGGCTGCTCAGGCTACTAAACCCGATCACCGAGAAATTCAGCGACCGGGCAACCTTAGAGAGCCCTATCCAGGCGCACAAGCCGGCGGATTCTGACGTACCTGTAGGCAACGGAGCAAGGCGCTGCCATCAACATCAGTCACTTCCTACAGCTACCGCCTAGGTGCTCTCGCGCACCTTCAACTCAAACCCCATGTCCACCACCGGCCGGGCGATCTTGTTACCGGCCATCACCGTCAGCAAATGCTCTGCCGCACGCCGGCCAATGGCTTCGCGGGGCGTACTGATGCTGCTCAAACGCGGCACCATGAACGAGGACGAGGGCAGGTCGTTGAAGCCCAGCACCGAGATCTGCTGCGGTATTTTGATGCCATGGCGCAGCGCTTCCAGCAACGCGCCCTGAGCCAGGTCGTCGTTACCAAAGAAGATCGCGTCCACATCCGGATGGCTGGCCAGCAGTTGCAGGAACAGCTCGCCGCCCAGGCCCAGCGACGATGGCCGTGGCGTCAGCACTTCAAGCGCCGGGTCGTACAACCCTGCCTGCTGCAACGCCCGGCGAAAGCCTTCACCGCGCAACAACGTGCGTTGGTCCAGTTGCGCACCGATGTAGGCCAGGCGCTTGCGACCCCGCGAGATGAGATGCGCGGCCGCCGTTTCCCCGGCGTTCAACTGCGAGAATCCTACGCAGTTCAATCCGGCGCCCGGGTCCAGGTCCATCATGTACACACACGGCACGTTGCTCGATTCCACCATGCGCCGGGCACTTTCCGTACGGTCAAACCCGGTCAGCAGCAACCCCCGTGGCTGGTAGGCCATGTAGTTGCGCAGCAGGTCTTCTTCTTCATCGCGGGAATAGTGGGTGTTGCCGATCAGCACTTCAAAGCCCTTGGGCCGCAGCACTTGGTGGATGGCTTCGAGGGTTTCGATAAACAGCAGGTTGGACAGTGACGGCACCAACACCACCACCGACTGGCTCTGGGCAGATGCCAGGGCACGGGCGGCCGGGTTGACCACGTAGCTCAGTTCGGCAGCGGCTTTTTGCACTTTTTCCACCAGTTCGGTGGCCACGGTGCTGATGCCGCGCAAGGCCCGGGAGGCGGTAATCGGGCTTACGCCGGCCAGGCGGGCTACTTCATTCAGGGTAGGGCGGCCCGTGGTGCGGGTATTTTTATCGTTCTTGGGAGTCATCAGGCGGCTTGCCAAACAAAAATCGAGGCACTAAGGTAGCGCTGTCTCCAAGACCCTGCAAATTCTTGAACGTCGGGATGCCTGTTCCCGTTCAAACCTTTGGAGCAGATGCACGCGTCACTCCATAAAAATGACAAGACGGCGCGGGAAAAGCCTGTTTTTGCACTAGCCTTACAGCGTGCAAAGGTAGCGCTATCTGCGTCTTGAGGTGTTTCATGAGTCAACCTGTTACTGCCCTCGTGATCATGGGTGTTTCCGGCTGTGGCAAGTCCAGCGTCAGCGAGGCCCTGTGCCTGCTGAACGGCGCCACGGCCATCGAAGGCGACAGCTTTCACCCCGCCGCGAACATCGAGAAGATGAGCGCAGGCCATCCCCTTAACGACGACGACCGCGCCGGCTGGCTCGACATCCTGTGCGATGAACTGCGCCGCTCGCTCAAAGCCGGCGAGCACCCGGTGCTCACCTGTTCGGCCCTGAAAAAGAAATACCGCGACCACCTGCGCGAAGCCGCGCCGGGCCTGGGGTTTGTGTTTCTGGAGCTGACCCGCGAAGTCGCCGCCGACCGTGTGTCCCATCGCCCCGGCCATTTCATGCCGGCCAGCCTCATAGACAGCCAGTTCGCCACCCTTGAATCGCCGGTGGGTGAGCCATTGACCCTGGCCCTCAACGCCAGCGAAGACAGCGTCGAAGAGCTGGCCGAGCAAACCAATGCCTGGTGGCTCGAACACGGCTTTGAACCAAACAAATAATTTTTTGCCGGACAAGATAGCGCTGTCCGCCTGCACTGAATTTTTTACCGGCTTTAATAACAACAACAAACAGGAGAGACCCCCATGTTTGGCTTGTCCCACGATACCTATCTGCTGCTCGATGCAGTGGTGACCATCATCGGCCTGATCGTGTTGATCACCCGGTTCAAAGTCCACCCGTTCATTGCGCTGATCATCGCCGCAGGCTTTCTCGGCCTGACCTCGGGCATGCCCGTGGACAAGATCATCAAGGCGTTCCAGGACGGCTTCGGCGGGGTGCTCGGCTTTGTCGGGATTATCCTGGCACTGGGTACGATGCTCGGCAAGATGATGGCCGATTCCGGCGGTGCCGATCAGATCGCCCAAACCCTGGTGCGCGCTTTCGGCAAGGAGAAGGTGCAGTGGGCAATGATGTTCGCCGCGTTCCTGGTGGGCATTCCGCTGTTCTTCGAGATCGGTTTTGTACTGCTGATTCCGCTGGTGTTTATCGTCGCGCGCCGCACTGGCGTGTCGCTGATCAAGATCGGCATCCCGCTGCTGGCGGGCCTGTCGGCAGTGCACGGCCTGGTGCCACCGCACCCGGGCCCGTTGCTGGCGATCGGCGTGTTCGGTGCCGACATCGGCAAGACCATTCTCTACGGCTTGATCGTCGCGCTGCCTACGGCCATCATCGCCGGCCCGCTCTACGGTTCGTTCATCGCCAAGTACATCCCGGGCAATCCGTCCCAGGAACTGGTGGACCAACTGGCCAGCGAGCAACCGGAATCCAAGACCCTGCCGAGCTTCAGCATCACCCTGATCACCGTGCTGTTGCCGGTGTTCCTGATGCTGCTGAAAACCTTCGCGGACGTTGCACTGCCGGACGGCCACGTGATCCGCAACTGGATGGACATGATCGGTCACCCGATCACCGCCTTACTGCTGGCCTTGCTGCTGTCGCTTTATACCTTTGGCCATCGCCAGGGCATCGGTTCCAAGCAAATCCTCAAGCTGCTCGACGCCAGCCTTGCGCCGACCGCAGCGATCATCCTGATCATCGGTGCCGGTGGTGGTTTCAAGCAGATGCTGGTGACCAGCGGCGTGGGTGATGTGATCGGCCATATGGCGGTGACCGCGCAGATCAACCCGATCCTGCTGGCCTGGCTGGTGGCGGCGGTGATTCGTGTGGCCACCGGTTCTGCCACCGTGGCGACCATTACCGGCGCAGGCATTGTGGTGCCGGTGGTGGGGATGATTCCGGGGGTGAACCGCGAGTTGCTGGTATTGGCGACGGGGGCGGGCTCGCTGGTGTTGTCTCACGTCAACGATGCGGGGTTCTGGCTGGTGAAGCAGTACTTCAACATGACCGTGGCCGAGACATTCAAGACCTGGACGGCGATGGAGACCATCCTGTCGGTGGTGGCGTTGGGCTTTATCCTGTTGCTGTCGCTGGTGGTCTGACAGGCGCACCGCAAAACAAATGTGGGAGCTGGCTTGCCTGCGATGGCGATGGTGAATTCAACACCGCTATCGCAGGCAAGCCAGCTCCCACATTGATTGGGTTCCGGCAGTTGGATCGGGTCAGGCGTCAGCTTTCTTGACCAGCCCATCCGCCCGGAACATCGCCCGGATGCCCCGCACCGCCTGGCGAATCCGGTCCTGGTTTTCGATCAGCGCAAAGCGCACGTGATCGTCGCCATACTCACCAAAGCCAATCCCCGGCGACACACACACCTTGGCCTCAAGCAGCAGCTTCTTGGCAAACTCCAGCGAACCCATCGCGGCATACGCCTCGGGGATTTTCGCCCAGACGTACATCGATGCCTTCGGGTTCTCGACCATCCAACCCAGCTCATGCAGGCCTTTGACCAGCACGTTACGGCGCTGGCGGTACTGCTCGGCGATGTCTTTCACGCACTGCTGATCGCCTTCCAGCGCCGCAATCGCCGCCACTTGCAGCGGGGTGAAGGTGCCGTAGTCGTGGTAACTCTTGATCCGCGCCAGGGCGTTGACCAGTTCCGGGTTACCCACCATGAAACCAATGCGCCAGCCGGCCATGTTGTAGCTCTTGGACAGGGTGAAAAACTCCACCGCGATGTCCTTGGCGCCCGGCACTTGCATGATCGACGGAGCCTTCCAGCCGTCGTAGACGATGTCGGCGTAGGCCAGGTCATGCACCACCAGCACGTCGTACTGTTTGGCCAGGGCGATCACACGTTCGAAGAAGTCCAGCTCCACGCACTGCGCGGTGGGGTTGGACGGGAAGCCGAGGATCATCATCTTCGGCTTGGGGATCGAGCCGCGAATCGCGCGCTCCAGTTCAGCGAAGAAATCCACTCCCGGAATCAGCGGCACCGAGCGCACCTGGGCGCCGGCAATCACGGCACCGTAGATGTGAATCGGGTAGCTGGGGTTGGGCACCAACACCGTGTCGCCCTGGTCCAGGGTGGCCAGCATCAAGTGCGCCAGCCCTTCCTTGGAACCGATGGTCACGATGGCTTCGGTTTCCGGGTCGATGTCCACTTCATAGCGGTCTTTGTACCAGTGCGAAATCGCCCGGCGCAGACGCGGAATGCCTTTGGAGGTGGAGTAACCGTGGGTGTCTTCGCGTTGGGCGACGGTGACCATTTTTTCCACGATGTGCGGTGGCGTGGCGCCGTCAGGGTTACCCATGCTCAAGTCGATGATGTCTTCGCCGCGCCGACGCGCAGCCATCTTCAGCTCGGCAGTGATATTGAAAACGTAAGGGGGGAGTCGATCTATGCGCGCAAAGCGGCGCGTCGAACCTTGGTCGGCCATTGTTGCCTCGAAATACGTAAGCGCCCGGAACCGTCCGAGCGACGTCGGCCACTGCGGTGGCCTGCGGGGCAGACAATACGGTCGATGATGGCCAATTGTCCAGATGCTGAGGCAAAAATTTCTGCTTGGAGTACGGCGGGGATATGCCCCTATACTCGACGCGGGTTTGTTCCCTCATAAGAAGGAGACTGTTCAGATGGATCAACAGACAAAACTGCCGTTACAGCCGCACATGGAAGAGGGCAAGGCCCTGGTGATCGCGGGTGTGCAAGGGCGTTATTCGAAAGCCACGCTGGGGGATATTCCCAAGTTGTGGGAGTTGTTCGACAGCTGCTTCAAAGAGATCAAGCAGCGCGTGGGCGGCGTGACCTACGGCGTGTGCTACAACGCCAAACACGATGAATTCGACTATCTGGCGGGCGTTGAAGTACCGACCAAGGGCGATGTGCCGAGCAACTTCGAGTCGATTGAAATTCCTGCCCATCGCTATGCAGTGTTCCCGCACTTTGGTCCGGTGCAGGCGCTGGCGCAGACCTATGAACGCATCATGTTCGAGTGGCTGCCGGGTTCCGGCTACAAGGTGATCGGGGCTGATTTTGAGCGTTACAGCGCCGACTTCGATGTGGGCAAGGGCACGGGCTCCGTGGAAATCTGGATTCCGATAGAAAAGCTCTGATGACTTGAGGTTCCGGGTGGGAGAACTCCCCACCCGGGTGCCGGTCACTCACGCGTCGTTGAGCAGGCGCGCGATATAGGTGTAGTAGGTTGCGTTGGGGCCGGATACCAGGAATTTTTCCCCCGGATGCTGCAACTCGACGGTGTCGACATAAGACCGCAGTGGACTGTCCTGCCTCGTATAGACCAGCGCAACGCCGGCATTACCAAATGCCGGGTCCTTGTGAGCGGCCCGAGTGTATCTCACCAGTTTTGTGGTTAAGCCCGTTGCTTGTTCCCGGGCCAATACCACGACTTTTCCGTCGCGCTGGACCACGTGGCTCACATACGAGCCATCTTCAACAGTGGTGTGCACGGGAACGCCCTGGTTGAACGTGGGGTCGGGTTGCCCGCTGGCGGTGAAACTGGCGACGAAGTTATGGGTTTGTCGCAGTTTTGCGTTGGACCCGGCTACGGTGATCCGATGTTGATCGTCCACCACAATGCTGAAGACGCTGAGCGGGTTGCCGGTATCTGCGGAGCCCAGCTCAACATGGCCGCCACTGCCAAAACCGGTCACCAGTGAACCCCTGTTGTCGTAGCAACTGATAATGGCTTTGTCTCTGGTGTTGCCTGCGACCAACAGGTGATCGTCGTCTGAAAATGCCAGGGCGCGCAGTTGTGTGTCGGGAACGTATATCCGCCCGGTTACGTCACCAAAAAGCGGGTCGATACCTCCGTTTTTATCGATCTTGATAATGATGCTGTCGTGTTCGTGAATTTCGAAAGCCACATAGACGGCGCCGTCTTTGTCTCGGACCTTCAAGCCTCGTTTTCCCAGCAGATCGTCCTCGACAGCGACATCAAGCCGTACGGTACCGTTGTTGCCCGGGTTGAACTGTGGGTCGGGATCGCCCTCTTTGGTGACGCGCGTGAGGTGGGCATCATAGTGGGACCCGTTGAGCAGGCCCCATAGCACCAGGTACTTATCGTCTGCCTGTACTGTCAGGGCCGCGAACAGGTTAAAACCGGCGATGGACGTTTCGGCCAGCGCTTTATCGTAATAGCCGTCGGCATGGTGTTTTACCGCCTCGACGACATATTCGGTTTGGGATTTTCGCTTGTTGCCTACGGTGAGCAGTGTCTGGTCCTTGAGCAACCGGGTGAACCCGGCCAGCAATTCCAGGCGAACGGTGCCGTTGCGGTCTGTGCCAAAGCTTGTATCAAAACTGCCGGCAATGTTTTGGGAGTTGGCCATGATGGGGCTCCTTGTGTGGGGAAGTCCTCCATACCTGCTTGTTCGACATCACGAAGCGACAACGTGGGAACAGCAGTACATCTCACAAACCATCGGGTGGATAGCTGTTAGAAATAACAGGTAGTGCGTGCCGGCCCACGAATTGGGCCAAGGGCCGGCAAGTCTTTTGCGACCGCCTCTCAATACAACGTGGCGTTGACCCGCTCCGGCATTTCCCGGTCATAGGCCTCCGCGTCAAATGCCCCGTCATTCAAGCGCTTGTGAAACGCCCCGGCGCTGGGCAGTGCCGAGCGATCCAGATGCTTTTCCGGGTTCCAGCAATCGGAGCGCACGAAGGCTTTGGAACAATGGAAATACGCTGCTTCCACCTGCACCAGAATCACCGAGCGGGCCGCTTTGCCATTCACCGCAAAGCTCTCCAGCAACTCGGGCTCGATGGAAATCTGCGCGCGACCATTGACCCTCAATGTCTCGCCAATCCCCGGAATGATGAACAGCAGCGCAATACGCGGATCCACCACCAGATTGCGTAAGGTATCGAGGCGGTTATTCCCTGGCCGATCCGGAATCGCCAACGTGCGCTCGTCGATGATTCGTACAAACCCTGGCACATCGCCGCGAGGCGAACCATCGATGCCGTCCGGGCCGGACGAACTCACCACCACTAAGGGTGACGCGCGGACCATCGCCTGGTAATCCTCGTTGAGAAACGGAATTTCCTTGCGCACGGCCCGCTCGTGGGGGAGGCCATAGAGGGATTCGAGTTGTTCCAGGGTTGTTAGCATTTCACCACCTCCTCGTTGTTCAAAACACCCACGCCAACCGGCGCTCATACCCAATCCGCCCCTTGTACGCCTCACCGCTGTCCACCCAGCCCTGCTGCAAATACAGCCCCATCGCCGCCACATTGTCCGTGTCCACCGACAGCTCCAGGGCCTTGATCTGCGGCCAGACCAGGCGCGCAGCCGCTGGCAGGGCCTGCAGGCAGGCTTTGCCAAACCCCTGGCCCTGTTGATGGCGGTCGACTTGCAGTGCATGCAGCGTGGCGCTGTGTTCATTCGCCCAATGGGGCAGGCAGGGCGGGCGTTTGAGCAGCAGGAACGCCACGGGGATCTCGTCTGCCAGCAGCGCAAAGCCCGCCACGCCGGGGCTCGGATTGACGAGCAGGGTGTTCAGCGCACAGTAGATATCGCCGGAAAACGCCAGTTGTTCGGGATGCACTTCCAGGGCGTTGAGTTGCTGTTGTTGCAGGGCAGTCAACGTCTCATAGGGAACGAGGCGGGTTTCCATCGGCGTAGCATCCGAAATCCTACAAAGAAGCGCGGATTCTAGCGGGTTTGCGGTATTCGCAATTATTTTTCGCGGGACTGTCGATTGGCCGATGGCCCAGTCGACTAAGGGTGTCTTCAGTGATTTTTCCCGCAAGGAGTATCGCCATGAGCACTGCAATCATCAGCTTGATCGAACAATGGAAACAGGCGGTCATCGCCAAGGACTTCGAGAAGATTGTCAGCTTTTACGACGACGATATCGTCGCGTTCGACGCCGTTAACGCCCTGCAGTTCAAGGGTAAGGCGGCCTACCAGGCGCACTGGAAGGCGTGCATGGAGTTCTGCCCGGGCCCCGGGGTCTTTGACTTCCACGAGCTGCATATCGTCGCCGCCGATAACAGCGCCTTTGCCCACTGGCTGGCGCACTGTGGCGGCACCGGGCCCGACGGTGTGCTCAAGACCTGCTGGATGCGCGTCAGCGCTGGTTACCAGCGCATTGGGAGCGAGTGGAAAGTGGTGCATGAACATTGGTCGGCACCCTTCGACATGGAAACCGGCGCCGGTCTGTTCGACCTGAAACCTTGAACGCCGCGAACTATAGTCAGTTGTCCGAAAACGGAGAATCCCATGAAATACCTCTGCCTGATCTATAGCAACGAGCAGGTGCTGCATGATTCGCCCGACAGCCCCAAGGACCCGGAATGTTTTGCCTATGGTGCCGCCGTGCAGGCCAGCGGGCGGTTGCTGGCCGCCGAACCGCTGGAGTCGGTGACCACCGCGACCACTGTGCGCATGCGCAACGGCAAGCTGTCGATCACCGACGGGCCGTTTGCCGAAACCAAGGAGCAACTCGCCGGGTTTTACCTGATCGAAGCCAAGGACCTGAATGAAGCGATCCAGGTGGCCAGCGGCATTCCGGCGGCCCGGGTCGGCAGTGTGGAAGTACGCCCGGTGCGTGAATTGAATCTCTGATCACAACAATAAAACTCAGGAGGTTTACCCATGACTCATCAACCCAAACCCGCCGAATTTGAACTGTCTATCAGTCGCTTGATCGATGCCCCGCGCAGCCGGGTGTTCCGCGCCTGGACCGAACCCGCCTTGTTGCAACAGTGGTGGGGCCCACACGGCATGACCACCCCCGAGTGCGAAATGGACCTGTGGGTCGGTGGGCAATTTCGCACGCTGATGCGCGCGCCCGACGGCAGCGAGTACCCGACCCAGGGCGTATTCCTCGAAATTACCGCCCCCAGTCGGCTGGTGTTTACCGATGCCTTCACCCCCGGCTGGATCCCTTCGGGCCAGCCGTTCATGACCGCCGAAGTCACCTTTGAAGACGTCGACGGGAAAACCCTATACACCGCCCGCGCCATGCACTGGAGCGCTGAAACCAGGCAGGCTCACGAAGCCATGGGCTTTCACGAAGGCTGGGGCCAGAGCCTGGACCGCCTGGTGACGCTGGTGACCGAAGGCATGCGCGATTGACGGTGCAGGCCCGGGTCGAAGCGGTTTATCGCAGCGAATCGCGGCGCATCCTGGCGACCCTGATTCGCCTGCTCGGCGATTTCGACCTGGCTGAGGAGGCCTTGCACGAGGCGTTCTTCGTCGCGGTGGAACGCTGGGAGCAGGACGGTGTGCCCGACAATCCCCGGGCCTGGCTGGTCTCGACCGGACGCTTCAAGGCCATCGACCGACTGCGCCGCCAGGCCCGTTTTGCCGCGCACCAGAACCAGTTGCTGGCTCAGGCCGATGAACTGGAAGACGCTGACTGGAGCGCCGAAGACGTGGAAGATGACCGCCTGCGCCTGATCTTCACCTGCTGCCACCCGGCGCTGGCGGCCGATGCCCAGGCGGCGCTGACCATGCGTGAGATCTGCGACCTCACCACCGAGGAAATCGCCCGGGCGTTTCTCGCCACACCGGCCACCATCGCCCAGCGCATCGTGCGGGCCAAGGGCAAGATTCGCGAGGCGAAAATCCCCTATCAAGTGCCATCCCTGGCGGAATTACCCGAGCGCCTGGAGAGTGTGCTGCGGGTGATTTACCTGGTGTTCAACGAAGGGTATTCGGCGTCCATGGGCGCCGATTTGACCCGGGAAGACCTGACCCGCGAAGCGATTCGACTGGGCCGCTTGCTGATGGAATTGTTGCCGGAGCCGGAAGTGATGGGCTTGCTGGCGCTGATGCTGCTCCACGAATCCCGGCGCCCGGCACGCACCTCGGCGGGTGGTGAGTTGGTGTTGCTGGATGAGCAGGACCGTTCGCTGTGGGACGCTTCGCTGATCGCTGAAGGATGCGCTCTGGTGGAGAAATCCCTGACCACACGACGCTTCGGGCCCTACAGCCTGCAGGCGGCGATTGCGGCGGTACACGCTGAAGCCGAGAGTGCCGATGCGACCGACTGGCCGCAGATCGTCGGGCTTTATGACGTGCTTCTAGGGGTGGTGCCGTCGCCGGTGATCGAGCTGAATCGCGCGGTGGCCGTTGCGATGCGTGATGGGGCGTTGGCGGGACTGGAGTTGGTGGACGGGATTCTGGCGCGGGGAGAGTTGGTCGACTATCACCTGGCGCACTCGGCGCGGGGCGAATTTTGCCGGCGATTGGGGCGAGTGGAGGACGCGCAGCGGGCGTTTGAACGGGCGCTGGCATTGACCCGGCAAGCGCCCGAACAACGGTTTATCGAGCGGCGCCTGGCCGAGTTCAAATAGCCTGTGAGACTGAAATGCGATCCACTGTAGGAGCTGGCTTGCCTGCGATAGCGGTGGGTCAGCCATACATCTGTTGCTGATACCCCGCTATCGGAGGCAAGCCAGCTCCCACAGTGGATGTGTGTTGTCTGCCTTGGCTTCTTACGGCTGCTGACGCGTCGCCGCCAACACGATTTCGCGAATGCACACATGCTGTGGCTGCTGGTATGCAAAGGCAATCGCCGAGGCCACGTCGTCGGCGCTCAGCACGGTGCCGCCCATGTCCTGTTTCCACGCCTGGTAGCCGGTCTTGATCGCTTCATCGGTGGTGTGGCTCAGCAGTTCGGTTTCCACCGCGCCCGGCGCAATGGTGATCACGCGCACATTGTGCGGCGACAATTCTTCCCGCAGGTTTTCCGAAATCCCGTGCACGGCAAACTTGGTGCCGACATACGCAACGTGGTTCGGGAAGGTCTTGCGCCCGGCCACCGAGCTGACGTTGATGATAGTGCCGCCCTTGCGCTCGACCATGCTGCCGGCCACCGCATGAATGCCGTTCAGCAGGCCTTTCACGTTGACGTCGAGCATCTGCTCCCACTGCGCCGGGTCCTGCTCGCTGACGGCGCCCAGCAGCATCACGCCGGCATTGTTGATCAGCGCGTCGGCCGGGCCGAACTGGGCTTCGGCTTCTTTCACCGCCGCCACCAGCGCGGCGCGGTCGGTGATGTCGACACCGCGGCTCAGGGTGTTCGGCAGGTCCAGGGCATTCAGCCGGTCGATGCGGCGGGCCAGCAGCAGCAGCGGGTGGCCGGCGGCCGACAGCAAGCGCGCAGTCGCTTCGCCAATGCCCGAACTGGCGCCGGTGATGATGATCAAGGGCTTGCTCATGGTGGAACTCCTGAGATAAGAAAAACAAATAACTGAACGTGGGGCGCAGTATATTTAGCCCTTGGGTGGCTGAAAAATGCCTTATTCCTCTGTCTGTCATCGGTAATAACTATGGATGTGCGTCATCTCAAGGCGTTTCTCGCGGTGTTCGAAGAGCGCAATATCACCGCCGCCGCCCAGCGCCTGTTCATCAGCCAGCCGACGTTGTCGGTGACCATCAAGCAACTGGAAGAAGAGTTGGGCGTGGCGCTGTTCCTGCGCCAGCCCCGTGGGGTCGAGGTCAGTGATGAAGCGCGGGTGCTGTACCCGCAGGCGCGGCGCATGGTGGCCGAGGCCGATGCGTTAAGCCGGCTGTTTCGCGGGCGCGAAAACCGCATCGCCCTGGAACTGGGGGTGGAGGGCGACATTGCCGACAGCCAGGTCGAAACCTTCCTGCGCATGGCGCACCAGGGCTTGCCGGGTTTGCTGCTGACCTTGCAGGAGGGCTGCGAAGGAGAAGGACGCCTGGCCGTGGAGGAAATGTGCTGTGAGGACGAATTGTTCCTGCCGCTTTGGGAAGAGTCCTACGTCATGGCGCTGCCGGCTGCGCACCCGATGGCGGCGGGTGGAAAAGAACAGGCCTGGGCGCCGATCGAAGACTGGATCACCTGCCCGCAGCATGATTCCCATCAACGGCTGATGGCCCTGTACGGGCGTTCGCCCCAGGCGGTGGCCGGGCATGCCAGTTCGTTGACCCAGGCCTTGCACATGGTGGCGGCGGGAGTGGGTGTAGCGATGTTGCCGCAGTCGCTGGCGGCGGAGCGCGCCGGGGTAGTGATTCGCCCGTGGCACCTGCCGGCACCGACACGCCGGGTGGGGTTGTGCTTTGCCGCCCAGGCCCTGGAGTTGCCGGCGTTGCGGGCGCTGCATGAATACTTCCAGAACAACCGCCCGCCGCAGATTGAAGCGGCCTGACTGCGCCTTTGAGTGCACCGCCAATCCAATGTGGGAGCAGGCAAGCCAGCTCCCACATTGGATCTTCATTGTTCCGAATATTGTGTTCCGGCGTTATTCCAGCATCTTGCCCAGCAGCCAACTGCCTGCCGGGCCGGGCGGATGCTGGCGTGACCACAACGCATCCACCGCTACCGAGCGCGGCCAACCCCGGGCCTTGATTTCACACAGGTGGTCACCGCCAAACCGCTCCACCAGCCAGCGCGGCAGAGGCGCCCATCCGAAACCCAGCTGCGCCATTTCCATCAGCATCAGGTAGCTGGGCGCCGACCACACCCGGCCCAGGCCACGGGTTTCATTCGGGTTGATGATGCTCGCAAGGCGCAGTTCGCGGTGTTGTTCCAGGGTTTGCTGGTCGATGTCCGCAAGGTTCGCCAGCGGATGTTTGGGGGCGACAAACAGCGCGATTTCCGTGCGCTCTTCCACGGCGGTACTGGTGAGGTCCGGCGGGTAGACCTCCTGCATTTCGATAAACGCAATCTGCGCCCGGCCGCTTTGCACCAGGGCGATCAAGTCTTCGCATTCGGCGATCAGGCATTCCAGTTCCAGGTCCGGGTAGCGTTGCTCAAAGGCGCTGAGGGCGGTTTCGAAACGGTCCGATTGATAGGTATCGGACATCGCGATACTCAGCTTGGGCTCCAGCCCCTGGGACAACTGGCTGGCCGCCAATTCCAGGCGGCTGCTGGCTTCCAGCACCTGCTCGGCGCGTTGCAGCAGTACATGCCCGGCCGGGGTCAGCGTCGGCTTGCGGCTGCTGCGATCAAACAGCACCACGTCCAGGTCAATCTCCAGGCTCGCCACTGCGGCGCTGACGGTGGACTGGCTCTTGCCCAGCTTGCGCGCCGCTGCGGAAAACGAACCCTGGGTCGCCGCCTGCACAAACGCCTGAAGCACTTCATGTGAGGCCATGACTATCGCCTTGATCGATGGTTATTGGTTATGAAGTATCGGGTTAAAGGGTAATGATGGCAACCATCGTCACTCACGGAGAACGGGTCATGACACCCACCAAGTCGATTACTGAACGCGTTTGGCAAGCCATTGGTTTTGAAGGCCTGGCCTTAATGATCTGTACGCCACTGCTGGCGTGGATCATGGATAAACCAGCCCTGGAGATGGGCATGGTGACCTTGGCCATCAGCCTGATGGCGCTGGCCTGGAACGTGATTTTCAATGGCCTGTTCGACCGTCTCAAGGCGCGCCTGCAACTGTCCGGCGGGGCCTGGACCCGCGTGTTGCATGCGTTGATGTTTGAAGGCGGCCTGGTGGCGATCTGCGTACCGTTGATTGCCTGGTGGCTGAACATCAGCCTGATGCAGGCGTTTATCCTCGACATCGGCGTGTTGCTGTTTTTCCTGCCGTACACCTATGTGTATCACTGGGCGTATGACGCGGTGAGGGAGCGGATCCTGCAGAAACGGATGCGCACCGCGTAGGAGTCCGGCTTGCCGGCGATGGCGATTTTGGATACGTCATCTCCGGCAAGCCAGCTCCTACAGGGGTTGTAGGGAGGCCACAAAATCGAGGAATGCCCGCACCTTGGCCGCCGGCAAATGCCGCGACGGGTAGAAGGCATACAACGGGAAATGCTCGTCGGGCCAGTCGGGAAACAGCTCCACCAGCGCGCCCGACTCCAGCGCCGGCGTCAGCCCAAGGTCGAGCATCTGCGCCACCGCATGCCCGTGTTCGCACACGCTGTATAAGGTCCCGGCATCGTTGACCACCAGCCGCCCGCGGGTGGCGACGTTGACTTGCTCGCCGGGGCGGTGGAATTCCCAGCCAAATGGCCGGCCGGTCTGGGAGTCGCGAAAGTCGATGCACACGTGCTGGCCGTCTTCCAGGTCCAGTGGATGGGCCGGGCGACCATGGCGCTGAAGATAAGCCGGCGAGGCCAGCGTCAGCACCCGCACCTCCATCAGCTTGCGGGCGATTAACGAGGAGGATTGCGGAATGCCAAAACGGATGGCCAGGTCAAAGCCATCCGCCACCAGGTCCCCGAGCTGATCCCGCGTGTGCAGGTCCAACTGCAGCTGCGGGTATTGGCCCATGAATTCACCGAGCACCGGCCCCAGCACCAGCCGCGAGAAGTACGGGTCGATATTCACCCGCAGCCGTCCGCGTACTGTCAGGGCGCTGTCGGCCGCCGAGCTGGCGGCCTCTTCCAGGCCGGCCAGCAGCGGGGCGATTTCCTGGTAGAAACGCCGGCCCTCGTCGGTCAATTGCACCGAGCGGGTCGTGCGGTCGAACAGGCGGATGCCCAAGCGTTTTTCCAACCGGGAAATCGCCCGGCTGACCCCCGAAGGCGTCATCTCCAGGCTGTCGGCGGCGCGGGCAAAACTGCCGCTGTCGACCACGGCGGCCAGTACGCCCATGCCGCCGGCCAGTCCTGGATCAAAACTCATGGGTGATTGCCTGTCAGTTATCCGAAAGCATTGATGCTAGCGGAGAATCAGACCGGGTTACAGAAACATCCCGCCCGACGCTTCGACCCGCTGCCCGGTGATCCAGTTGCTGCCATCGGCCAGCAGGGTGGAGATCGCCCCGCCAATGTCATCCGGCAAGCCCGCGCGACCGAGTGCGGTGTTGTTGGCGACCATGGCGTTCACGTCCGGGTTGTCCCGCACCACGCCGCCGCTGAAATCGGTGGCAATCGCGCCGGGAGCCAGGGTGTTGACGGTAATCCCACGGGCGCCCAGTTCCTTGGCCTGGTAGCGGGTCAGTACTTCCACCGCGCCTTTCATCGAGGCATAGGCCGAGTAACCCGGCAGGCTGAAGCGCGCCAGGCCGCTGGAGATGTTGATGATGCGGCCACCGTCGCTGATCAGCGGCAGCAGTTTCTGGGTCAGGAAAAACGGACCCTTGAAGTGAATCGCCACCAGTTGGTCGAACTGCGCTTCGGTGGTTTCAGCGAAGCTGGCATGGGCGCCGATCCCGGCATTGTTGATCAGGAAGTTGAAGTGCGTCTGACCGAACACGTCTTTCAATACTGCGCCGACCTGGGCGGTGAACGCCTCAAAGGTAGAACTCTGGCTGACGTCCAGTTGCAGCATGGCCGCCTTGCCGCCCAGCGCTTCGACTTGGGCGACCACGGCTTGGGCTTCGTCCGCCGCGCGGTTGTAGGTGCCGATGATGTCGACGCCCTGTGCCGCCAGGTGCAGCGCAGCGCTTTTGCCCAGGCCGCGGCTGGCGCCGGTGATCAATGCGATTTTACGGGTCATGGTGTAGTCCTCGGAGCGTGTGAATATTCGTGGGATTGAGTGTATTTGTCCGCCCATAACGTGATAAACAGCGCTATACCGGAATAACTGGCCGGATAAGGCGAACAATCCATGAACAAACTTGAGCTGCTGCGCACCTTCGTGCGCGTCACCGAACTGTCGAGTTTCACCCGGGCGGGCGAGAGCCTGGGCCTGCCGCGCTCTACGGTTTCCGAGCATGTGCAGGCGCTGGAAGAACTGCTGGGCGCGCGCCTGTTGCAGCGCACCACGCGCAAGGTGCAGGCCACCCAGGACGGCCGCGTGTTGTACGAGCGCAGCAAGGACTTGCTGTCTCACATGGAGGAACTGGAAGGCTTGTTTCGTCAGGATGAGGCGCAGTTGGCGGGACGGGTTCGCGTGGACATGCCCAACGTGATGGCCCGCGAACTGATCCTGCCGCGCCTGCCGGAATTCATGGACCAGCACCCGCTGATCGAGATGGAGATCAGCAGCACCGACCGCCAGGTTGACCTGTTGGCCGAGGGCTTTGACTGCGTATTGCGGGTGGGCGCACAGCCGGACCAGTCGGTGGTGGCCCGGTTGCTGTTCAGCATGCCGATGATCAACTGCGCGAGTCGCACCTACCTGGAACGCTACGGCGTCCCTCAGACGCTGGACGATTTGGCCGACCATCATCTGGTGCATTACGTACGCCCGCTGGGTTCGCGCTCGCCAGGGTTTGAGTACGTGCAAGGCAACAAGGTGCACCGGATCCCCATGGCCGGGCGCGTCACGGTCAACAGCACCGACGCTTACAGGGCCGCGTGCGTGGGTGGCTTCGGCCTGACCCAAGTGCCAGCCCTGGGCATTCTCGATCTATTGGCCAGCGGCGAGTTGGTTTCGGTGCTGCCGGACTATCCGGCCCCCGCGCTGGACGTGTCCCTGCTGTACGCCGGCCAACGGCATTTGCCGCTGCGGGTGCGGGTGTTCATGGACTGGCTGGCTGCTACCTTGCAATTCGCGTTTAACGCCGGGCTGACAACTGCTGCGGCGCAAGGAACGCATCGTGGAAGTAATCACGGAATGCCTGCATCGCCGGAGTGAACTCACGCTCGCGGTGCCAGGCCAGGCCGACGCTCATGGGGGTGACCTTGTCCGTCACGCTCACGGTTTCGATGCGCTTGCCTTCCAGTGACCACGGGCGATGCACCAGGTCCGACAAAATCGCCACGCCGCTGCCATTGGCAACCATGCTGCGCACCGCCTCCACCGAGCTGGTGCGCAGCCGCACCTTGGGTGTTTGCCCGGCCTGCTCCCAGTAGCGCATGGCGCTTTGTTCGGCTTCGTCGACAGTGAGGAAAATGTACGGCTCCCTGGCCACGTCCGCGAGGCTGACGGCGGGGCGTTCGCACAACGGGTGATGGCTGGGCAGCCACAGGCGGCGTTCGGAGTTGAAGAGGATTTCCGAGACGATATCCGGGTGGGTGAGGTTGGCGGTGAGCACCACGGCCATGTCGAACTGGCCGTTGAGCAGGCCGTGTTCGATCGCCTGGCGTTCCTGTTCGAACACCTCGATGGTCACGTCCGGGTGCCAGTGTTCCATGCGCTGCAAATGGTGCGGCAGGAAGTAGCCGAGCACGGTGTAGCTGGCCGCCACCCGTAATACGCCGCTGGCGCGGTAGTCCGGCAGCGGGCTGTTCAGGGCATCGTCGACGCTGCGCACAATCACGTAGGCCCGGTTGAGAAAATGCCGCCCGGCGTCGGTCAGGCTCATGCCCTGGGCCGAGCGCACAAACAGCTGGGCGCCGAGCATCGCTTCCAGCTCCTTGATCGCGGTGGTCACCGCGGACTGCGAGATGTTCAGGTGAATCGCCGCCTGGGAGATCTGGCCGATTTCGGCGGTGGCGACGAAGTAGCGGATTTGGCGCAGGGTCAGGGACATGTCGGATATCTGATTTTCAGAAGATGGGCCATCTGATAATAGATCTTCCCAAGGGGTCAAGCCGCAGCCTAATTTCCATGGCATGAACTTCAACGGAGCGACCCCGATGCAGGCAGTGGATTTCAATTCGGACATGGGCGAAGGCTTTGGCCCCTGGACCATCGGCGACGGCGTCGACAGTGAACTGATGGCGTACATCAGCTCGGCCAACATCGCCACCGGCTTCCACGCCGGCGACCCGGGCACTATGCGTCGCACGGTCGAGCGCGCCAAGCAACTGGGCGTGGCGATTGGGGCGCACCCGGGCTTTCGTGACCTGGTGGGTTTCGGCCGTCGCCACATCAATGCCCCGGCCCAGGAGCTGGTGGACGACATGCTCTATCAGCTTGGCGCCTTGCGGGAAATCGCCCGGGCGCAGGGCCTGACGCTGCAACACATCAAACCCCACGGCGCGCTCTACATGCACCTGGCCCGGGACGAAGAAGCGGCACGCTTGCTGGTGGAAAACCTGCAACGGCTGGAGCCCACGTTGTTGCTGTATTGCATGCCCAACTCGGTGATCTGGCGTATTGCCAAGGAACTGGGCCAGCCGGTGGTGCGGGAGTTTTACGCCGACCGTGAGTACGATCTCACGGGCTCCATCGTGTTTACCCGCAATGTGCGCGCGCTGGATCCTGCGACGGTGGCGGCGCGGGTGCTGCGGGCGTGTCAGACCGGGCTGGTGCGTACCGTCGAAGGGGAAGACCTGTTTATCGAATTCGATTCCATCTGCCTGCACAGCGACACCCCCGGTGCCCTTGAACTGGTGGAAGCCACCCGTGAAGCCTTGGATAAGGCGGGGATCGTTGTGGTGAGCGGGCTTGCCCCGCGTTGGGCTGCGCAGCAGCCCCTATAAGCCCACGGAGTTTCCCCAGGCAGCATTCAAGGTCAGGTTTTGGGGCTGCTACGCAGCCCAACGGGGGACAAGCCCCCTCGCCACAATGACTACTTCTGCCAACACTCATGATTTTTTGCCTGCCTTTCTACAATGATTCCAAGAGGAACAGACATGGCCGAATCTTCCCCGATCCGCTACAGCTTTGGCGGTGATGAACACCTGTTTGCCGAGGTCAGCGAGAGCATGTCCCTGGAGGCCTTCTTCAAGGGCATGGCCGTCACCCGCGCCGTGGAGCGCCTGGCCCTGGACGGTGTACTGGACGTTTGCCTGGCGAATGCCTCGTTCCAGATTCGCTTCGACCCGGACCGCATCGCGCCTCACGTGCTGCTCGACGCCGTGCAAAGCGCCGAAGCGCTGGCGGTGGCCGAACGCACCTTGCACACCCGCATCATCGAAATCCCGGTGCTGTACAACGACCCCTGGACCCATGAAACCTTGATGCGTTTTCGCGACCGCCACCAGGACCCGACCGGTACCGACCTGGAGTACGCCGCCCGGATCAATGGCCTGGCGGATGTGGAGGCGTTTATCGCCGCTCACAGTGGCGCGCCGTGGTTTGTCTCGATGGTGGGGTTTGTGGCGGGCCTGCCGTTCATGTTCCAGATGGTCGAGCGCGAGCGGCAGTTGCAGGTGCCCAAGTACCTGCGCCCACGCACCGACACGCCAAAATTGACCCTCGGCCACGGCGGCTGCTTCGGCTGTATCTACTCGGTGCGCGGCGCCGGCGGTTACCAGATGTTCGGCGTCACCCCGGCACCGATCTACGACCCGCAACAGCAACTGGCTTACCTGAAAGAGCACATGGTGTTCTTCCGCCCCGGCGACATCGTGCAGTTCAAACCTATGGACCGCGACGCCTATGACCTGGCCGTGGCTGAAGTGGACGCAGGGCGTTTTGACCTGCGCATCCGCCCGGTGGAATTTTCCCTCGATGCCTTTCTTGCCGACCCTATTGGCTACCCGAAAACCCTGCAGGAGGCGCTGGCATGATCAAGGTACTCAAACCCGGCCTCGCCACCTCGGTGCAGGACCTTGGCCGCGAAGGTTATTACCACCTGGGCATCCCGCCGTCCGGCGCGCTGGACCAATACGCCTTGAGCGCGGCCAACCATCTGGTGGGCAACCCGGCCGGTGCTGCCGGGTTGGAATGCACGTTGATCGGGCCGGAGCTGGAGTTTCAACAGGATGCATTGGTGGCGCTGTGCGGGGCGCTGATGTCGCCGCGCCTGGACGGTGTGGTGGTGCATCAGGACACCGCGTTTCAAGTGCGTGCCGGGCAAGTGCTGCGCTTCGAGTTCCCCAAGGCCGGTGCGCGGACTTACCTGGCGGTGGCCGGTGGCATCGACGTGCCGCTGGTACTCGGCAGTCGTTCCACTTACACACTCGGCGCCTTGGGCGGGTTTCAGGGGCGGCGGTTGGTGGAGGGTGATGAACTGCCGGTCGGCGAGGCCAGTGGCAAAGGCCGGGCGGGGAACAGTTTGCCCATGGCGTTGCGCCAATCGGTAGGCGGCGACGTGACCCTGCGGGTGGTACCGGGGCTGTATTACGAGCGACTCACACCCGGCGCAAAAAGCAGCTTTTTTGCCGAACCCTGGACGGTCGGTTCGGAAGCGGACCGCATCGGCTATCGCTTCAAGGGCGGCAGCGCCTTGAGCTTTCAGCCACGGGAACAGCCGTTTGGTGCCGGCTCTGACCCATCGAACATCGTCGACAGTTGCTACCCCATCGGCTCGATCCAGGTACCGGCCGGGCTGGAGCCGATCGTGCTGCATCGGGATGCGGTATCGGGTGGCGGCTACGCGATGATTGGCACGGTGATCAGTGCCGACCTGGATCTGATCGGGCAGATGCAGCCGAACCAGCGGGCGGGGTTCGTGGCGGTGACGCTGGAGGAAGCGCTGGAGGCGCGGCGGGTGTACAAGAAGCGGTTGAAGGTGATGGGCGGGCTCTTCAGCAACTGATGAGCCTGTTGTCCTGAAGATGCTTTTTTGTGGCGAGGGAGCTTGCTCCCGCTGGGCTGCGTAGCGGCCCCAAAATCCTGGGAGCGCTGCGCACTCCAGCGGGAGCAAGCTCCCTCGCCACAACAGCAAATCAATCCGGTTTTAGAACAACTGGGTAAACAGCCAATACAGGCTGCCCGACAACAGAATCGCCGCCGGCAAGGTCAGCACCCAGGCCATCAGCAAGTTGCGGATGGTCTTCATCTGCAAGCCACCCCCATTCGCCACCATGGTCCCGGCCACACCCGAGGACAGCACATGGGTGGTGGACACCGGCAAGCCGTAGATGTCCGCCGCGCCGATGGTCAGCATCGTCACCATCTCGGCCGAGGCGCCCTGGGCGTAGGTCAGGTGGGTCTTGCCGATCTTCTCGCCCACCGTCACCACGATGCGCTTCCAGCCGACCATGGTCCCCAGCCCCAGGGCGATGGCCACCGCGATCTTGACCCACAGCGGAATAAACCGCGTGGCGCTGTCGATCTGTTGCTTGAACAGTTGCAGCTTGTTCTGGGTGTCGGCGTCGAAGTTGCCGACCTTGCCCTTGTCCATCAGGCGGATGGTTTCGCTGGTCAGGTACATGTCGTTACGCACGTTGCCCACGGCTTCCACCGGTACGGCCGCGAGGGAGCCGTAGCCCTTCACTTCTTCACCGATATGGCCGGTGATGGCGGCGAGGGCGGGCACCAGTTCCGGCGTGGCTTCCTTGGTGCGCACATAGGTCGACAAGGTGGCGCGGGAGTCGGCAGGTGCCAGTTGCGGGGCACTTTTCACCAGGGCGGCCTGGGTCACTTCGGCCACGGCAGCGAACTGCAACGACTCACCCGCCGGCATGGTGCGGTTCAACGCGTAGGCCATCGGCAGGGTGCCCACCAGGATCAACATGATCAGGCCCATGCCTTTCTGGCCGTCGTTGGAACCGTGGGCAAACGACACGCCGGTGCAGGTGGCGATCAGCATGCCGCGAATCCACCATGGCGGCGGGGTGTCGCCTTTGGGTGCCTTGTACAGCGAACGGTTTTTCACAAAGGCCCGCAGCGCCAGCAACAGCAGCGCGGCGAAGGCGAAGCCGATCAGCGGCGACAGCAGCAGCGCATAACCGATCTTGATCGCCTGGCCCCAATCCACACCGCTGGTACCGTCGCGGCCGTGCATCAGCGCGTTGGCCACGCCCACGCCGATGATCGAGCCGATCAGCGTGTGGGACGACGACGCCGGCAAGCCCAGCCACCAGGTGCCGAGGTTCCACAGGATCGCGGCGATCAACAGCGCGAAGATCATCGCAAAGCCGGCGGAGGAGCCGACCTGCAAAATCAGCTCAACCGGCAGCAGGGCGATGATGCCGAACGCCACCGCGCCGCTGGACAGCAGCACACCGAGGAAGTTGAAAAAGCCCGACCACACCACCGCGAAATGCGGCGGCAGCGAGTTGGTGTAGATCACCGTGGCCACGGCGTTGGCGGTGTCGTGGAAGCCGTTGACGAACTCAAAGCCCAGGGCGATCAACAGCGCCACACCCAACAGCAGGAACGGCGTCCAGGTGGTGACCACCGTGCCCAGTTCGTGCATGTCGTGCATCAGGCTGTAGGCGGTGAACAACAGGCCCATGGCGAGCACGGCGAAGAAAATGATCACCGTGAGCAGGCCGGGTTTCTTGTCCAGGCGCGGTTTGGGATCGGTTGTAGCGGAGGAGGTGGAGGCGGTCAGCGAAGGGGTTGCCATGCCGGAACATCCAGTGTTGGGGAGGATGTCGGTCATGATCATTGCAAAATGTTACAGAGATGCTGCGGTAAGTCAGTGTTTAGGTGAAAGGGGCTGCCACTGGTCTGCAACCCCCTGAATTTCAATAGTCCTTGCGCTTGCGAAACGCCCAGCGCCCGGCAATCAGGGTGAACGTGGCCACCAGGGCCACCAGGATCCAGAAGCCCTCGGGGTCCGTAGAAAGCGGTACGCCCCCGACGTTCATGCCAAAAAAACCGGCAATGATATTGATCGGCAGCGCCAGCACCGTGACCACGGTCAGGGTGAACAGCGTGCGGTTGCTCTGCTCGTTGAGGTTGGCGGCGATCTCTTCCTGCAGCAGCTTGATCCGTTCACCCAACGCCATCAGGTCGTTGATGATCAGCGCAAACTCCTCGGTGGATTTGCGCAACTCCTTCACGTCCTCCTTCTGCAACCATTGCGGCGGGCGATTGAGCAACCGCAGCAACGAGCCGGGCTCCAGCGCCAGCAGCCGTTGCAGGCGCACCAGCACCCGGCGTGCGGCGCCCAGTTCGGCCCGGTTGGTGGACAGGCGTGACGACAGCAACTGGTCTTCGATCTGGTCGACGCTGAGGCTGGTCTTGCGCACGATCTGCGTCAGCACCTCGCCCTGGTCCCGCAGCAAATGCACCAGCAGTTCCAGCGGCGAGCGAAAGTGCTCACCGGCCTTCACCGACGACCGCAGCTTGTCCACCGAGTGCAGCGGTTGCAGACGCGCACTGACCAGCAGCCGGCTGCGGGCGCAGACCCACAACGTGGAAATGTCTGAAGACACCATGCTGCTGAAGTTGAACACCACGTCGTTGACCACCGCCAGCAAGGCCGAGTCCACGTGTTCGATGCGGGTGGAGCGTGAGCCTTCGTGCAAGGCTTCGAAGAATTCTTCTGGCAGGTTCAGGTGCCCCTGCATCCAGCGCTCGCAGGCAGCGTGGGCCAGGTTCAGGTGCAGCCAGAGGAATTCCTCGGGGTCACCGGGTTGCTGCAAGGCCGCCAGGGCGGTGGCTGAGTCGATCTGTTCGCCCTTTTCACCGGGGCGAAAACGAAAACCGTAAAGCAAGCCAAACAGGTCGGAGTCCTGGTGGCTGTGGTCGATGCTGTGGTTCATGGAGGCTCGCAGGGAAAGTGCCTGTAGGAGATTTCACAGGTTCACTTGAGCGCATCATGGCAACTGGATTTGACGGTTTTGTGACAATTTGAGGTGGGCGTCAATTGCCTGTGGGCAAACTGAAGCTGAACACCGTGCCGTCCTGCTCGTGGGACGACACCTCCAGCCGCCCGCCATGGGCGTCGGCAATCTGTTTGACGATGTACAAACCCAGGCCCAGCCCGGCCTGGGGTAGGGCGCCGGTCGGTCGGGAGTAGGGCTGGAACAGCAGCGGCATGGCTTGATCGCTGATCACCCCACGGTTTTTCACCGTCAGCTCGAACGTACCGTCGTTGACTTGCGCACTGACCTCAACCGGCCCTTCGGGGTTGCCGTGGCTGATGGCATTGCCCACCAGGTTGGAGAGCAATTGCGCCAGCCGTTCGCGGTCGCCTTGCACCCCCTTGAGGTTGCCGATGCGCGCGTGAATCTGGCGTGTCGGGTGAACGTGCTGCACCTCGTCCACCACGTGCTGCAAGGTGTCTTCCAGCCCGGAGCATTCACCGATGTGCACCGGGATGCCGCTGCCCATGCGCCCTCGGGCAAAATCCAGTACATCTTCCACCAACTGCGAAGCGCGGCGGCCGCTGGCGAGCATGTGCCGCACGAGGGTGTCGGTGGCCGGGTCAGGGTGTTTGCGCAACAGGCGCTCGGCGCCCACGTTGATTGCGAACAGCGGGTTGCGCAGGTCATGGCCGAGCACGGCGATGAACTGTTCCCGCAGTTCGGCGGTTTCCCGTTCTTGCTGCAAGTCGGCCTCGGTTTGCTGCAGGCTTTCTTCGGCTTCGATTTGCAGCGACAGCACCCGGGCAAACGACTCCATGGTCGACTGGATGGTGCTGCTGCGCAGCTGTGCCGGGTTCGGGTCCAGGGCGCAGATGGTGCCGAAAAAACGCCCGTCGGTGCGGAACACCGGCACCGAGATGTAGCTTTCAAAGTGGTAGATGCGTGGGGTGTGGTGGTCGCGGTACAGCGGGTCTTCGCTGGCTTTGTCGATCACGATCGAGACGTGGGAGCCCCGGATTTCGTGGCACAGGGTGGTGGTCAGGTCCAGTTCGCCGCCGACGGGCAGGCCGAAGTCCAGGCGGTCGAGCACGGCGCAGGCCGTCCATGAATCATCGGTCACCCGGGCCACGGCGGCAAATCGCAGGCCTGTCATTTCGCTGACCACCTGGAGAATGGCGGGTACAGCACTGATTCGGCCAATGGTGGCAATGTCTGCGGCTCTTTGCCCCATGGCGAACGGTCTCGATCCTGATGCTGCTGGCGTTGTGCCTTGGCTGATAACTGGGATTCTAGCGGCCTTGAAGGTTGAAGGTACAACTTCGTGTAAGGGAATTAGACTATTTACTCTTCTGGGCGACGAGCGCGCATAAAAAAGCCGCGCGGCCCGAAGGCGGCGCGGCGTTTTTGTGGTTCAACTCAGGTGTCTTGCTTGTTTTCCAGGACTTCGCCGGTCTTGGCGTCCAGCTTCACGTCCCACTTCACATTGCTGGTGTCACGCAGTTCGGTCTCGTAGACCAGGCGACCGGCTTCGTTTTCCAACTCGGTGTCAGCGATGGTGGCGCCTTTGTGCTGGGCCAGGGCCTTGGCGTTGAGTTTTTCAAAATCCATCACGGCACCGGACTTGAGCAGGCTCGGAATGTGGTCCGGGCGAACATCGGCCTGGGCGAAACCGGCGGTCATGGTCAGGGCGGCGGCAGCGAACAGAGCGGTCAGGTTTTTCATGGTGTGATCCTTTGGGGTGAGCTGTTTAAGTGGGATCAGGTTAACCAGCGCAACTTAACTCACCCTTAAAATTGCGCCGTTTGTTCAATCGGCGAGGAGTGCGGGGTTTCATGCTGGCGTCTCACTTATGGGAGACACAGATGAAACGGTTGATGACCTGGGTCTATGCGCCCGTGTTCTGGGCGGGATTTATCGGTTGGGCGTTGTGGCTGGTAGAGGTGGGTGCGCTGCCCTGGCTGGGGCTGGTGTTTGTAACGGCGGTGGCGGTGTCGTTTATCGCTGAGGCGTGGTTGCCTTACGAGCCCCAATGGAATCGAAACCAGGGCGATCGCAGGCGGGACATTCTTCATGCATTGGTCAATGAAGGCCTCAATGCATTGGGCTTGTTGATCCTGCCGGGGTTGACCGCACTGTTGGCCATCGACGGTCTATGGCCGCGGGCATGGCCGCTGTGGGAGCAATTGCTGCTGGCGATTTTCATTGCCGATGCGGGCATCACCCTGATGCATTACGCCAGTCACCGGGTCGGGGCGTTGTGGCGCCTGCATGCGGTGCATCACAGCGTGCAGCGGCTGTACGGTTTCAATGGCTTGATGAAGCACCCGCTGCACCAGATGCTGGAAGCCACGGCCGGGCTGCTGCCGTTGATCCTGCTGGGCATTCCCACGGATGTGGCGCTGCTGCTGGCGCTGGCGATTGCCATTCAGCTGTTGTTGCAGCATTCCAACGTCGACATGCGCCTGGGGCCGCTGCGCTGGGTGTTCGCCTGGGCGCCGGTGCATCGGTTTCACCACATGAAATATGGCCGGGCGGGGGATGTGAATTTCGGGCTGTTTTTCAATCTGTGGGATTGGCTGTTGGGGACGGCGTTTTACTGCCAGGACTATCGAATGGGGCAGGGCGATCTGGGGATTGGCAGCCGGCCGGACTTTCCGCGGGATTATGTGGCGCAGTTGCGCGATCCGTTCAGGGCCGTGCGATTGAGCAAGGAGCCGCCGGTTCCGGCCGGTCTATTCCAGGATTCGCACGTGCAGGTTGCGCAACGACGCCCCGGCCGTGACGCCAAATAGCTGCTTCATGGTCCTGGAAAAATGCGCCGAATCGGCGAACCCCGCGCCATGGGCCGCCTCGGTCAAGGTGTTACCGCCGAGCGCCAGCCCCAGCGCTACCCGCAAGCGCCGCCACAGCACCAGGCGGCGCACCGGCAACCCCAACTGATGGGCGAACAAGCGCTCCAACTGGCTCAACGAAACGTGCGCTGCCTGCGCGAGAGCCTGGGCCGAGACCTTGCCGCTCAGTTGCTGATCCAGCGCCAGCAGCGCGCGCTCCACACGGGTGTCTTCCAGTGCGCGTCGCGGCAACTGCCGCAGCGTGCGGTCGAGTGCCTCAAGGGACAGTTGGCTATCGGCGAGGGCGGCCAGCAAAAGGTCGAGATCAAACGCGCCGGGCTCGGCATACACCATCAACACCTCACCCTCGGTGTGGAGGATGGCGTGGGGCATTCTTGAGGGGATAAACAGGCGATGGGCCGTGGTGACACGGCCATCGAGGCTGGCCGTGATCGGCTCGCCCGGGGAGAACATCAACTGATGGGCATAGTGCGCATGGGGCGCGGTGCGCCCCGGTATGCCCTGGATCAGCCCGTAGTCAGGCCCCAGCCACAGGCGACCTGACCATTCGGAACTCACTCAGTAACCGTTGTCCTGCAGCAGGTCGGCCACGCTCGAGGACGGCCAGCGCTTGTAGTACTTCAGCAGTTCGGCGGCGCGGTTGGTGAAGATGCCATCGACGCCGGCCTTCATCACCTTGTCGAAGTCCACCGGCTCATCCACGGTGTACACGTGCACCAGCAGGCCCTTGTCGTGGGTCAACTGGTTCATCTCGGGTTTGACCAGGTCGGAGTAGCTCTGGTCGCCCAGGTTGGTCAGCTGTGCCGAAGGGCCGGTACCGATGGCGCCCAGGCTCTTGGCCTCGTCGATCCATTTTTCGAATTCGGCGGCGTCCTTGGGTTCCTGCTTGGCGTAGTAGGCGGCTTTGGTCGGCTCGCCGGACTCGGCGAAGGTCACCTTGGATTTCGGTTCGATGCTGCCTTCACCCACCCACAGCAGCAGGATTTTCGGGGTGTTGGGCATCTCTTTTTGCAGCTCTTTCAGGCTGTCCTTCTCAAAGGTTTGCAGCACTACGCGGCCCTTGCCCTGGCCGACGCCGATGTTTTTCTGGGCCTGGTTGGAGCCGGTGGAGCTCAGCCAGCCTTTATCCAGCAGCTTGTTCTTCAGGTCAGCTTCGATACCCGGGAATTGCTTCGGCTCTTTGGTTTCGATGTACAGGCCGGGTTTGTGCTGCGGGTTGCCTTCGGCGATCTTGATGATTTCGTCCAGGCTCAGGATTTTCAGGCCGACGAAGCCAGGGCGGGCGCGGTCCGGGTAGGCGGCGTTGAACCAGCTGCCGGCGTCCAGGGTTTTAAGCTCGGCCCAGGTGAATTCGTTGGCCGGGCTGTCTTTGCGCTCGGGGAACTTGGTGGCGACGTCGGTGGTGCGTTGCAGGTTGTTGTCATGGAGGGCGAACAGTACGCCGTCCTTGCTGCGTTGCAGGTCCATTTCCAGGTAGTCGGCACCCAGGTCGCGCGCCACTTTGTAGGCCGCGGCGGTGGATTCCGGTGCATCGTAGGACGCGCCACGGTGGGCAATCACCGCAGGGTGCGGAATGCCTTCGTTGGTGGCCAATTCGGTAGGGCTGATCGGGCTTGCCGCCTGTGCGTGGCCAAGGCCCAACATCAGGGCCAGCAGCAGGGCACTCTTGGTAAACGTGACAGGCATATGCGAAGTCCTTTCGTGGAGGTAACTTTGAGAAGGGCTCCTTTTTAACAATTGAATGCGAATGGCGCTATCACCAAACCGACATTAACGTGTTCACGGGCCATTTTTCTGCGCTTTTGTGCTGTGCTATGCAGTACTCTTGCCCTTAGCTGCCCCATCAGAGGGCAGATTTTTTTGCCACGCGTGTAAACCATCTTTCCAGTCCAAGTAGGACTTTTCAGTGAGGTTTACCATGCGCATCACCTCCGAGCTTATCTGCCAGGCCGCCGACCAACTCCACGGTTTTGTCGGCCTGAACCGCAAGACCGGCCAGTACATCGTACGTTTCAGCGAAGATTCCTTCGGCATGGACGTGGCCGATGACGGCATTATCCCTACCTCCGAGTTTGTCTGGCTGCCGGTGGACGGGCAGGCCATGACCTTGTCCCGCGAGCGGATCCAGTTGTTGCTGGACCAGAATATCGACGATCGCATCAACATTACCGAACCGCTGCGGGTGTACATGCGCCGGGTGGAGATTCCACAGATCAGTGCGGTGCGTCATTTGGTCAGTTGAGCGCCACATTGCCCCTGCGGCGAAAGAGCTTTTTGTGGCGAGGGAGCTTGCTCCCGCTGGGCTGCGCAGCAGACCCAAAAGCTTGGGAGCGCTGCGCACTCCAGCGGGAGCAAGCTCCCTCGCTACAGAAGCCCCTTGCCCACATTGAGTGTTTTGCACAGGTTGATGTTTCAGCGTTCGAACGCGTAAGACCGCTCCACCTTGCACACCCGTGTATGGCACGCCGAGTACCAGGTGGCGCGCCCTTGCTCGCGCACCTCAGTGTGTTCGGCGTGCTGCTTCCAGGCCAGGATCGCGGCTTCGCTGCTCCAGTAGGACACGGTGATGCCCAGCCCGTCGTCCCCTCGTGCCGATTCCACGCCGAGAAACCCGGGTTGTTGCCGGGCCAGTTCCAGCATGCGCTCGGCGGCTTGTCCGTAGCCGTTGTCACCTTCAGTGCGCAACGAACTGAACACCACGGCGTAATACGGCGGCTTGGGTGTCTTGGCGATCATGCGCAGGCCTTCAGCAGCGCAATGGCCAGCGGCGGGGTGATGCCTTTAAGCGCCGCACGTTCCGGCTGGAACAGGGTGGCGACAAAAAACGGGTGGTCCAGCAACTCCACCGCCCGCAGGTCGCCCGCCGAGTCGTGGCCGCTGGCGATCAGGTCGGCCTCCAGCAGTGCGCTTTCGAAGTCTGGGTTGATGCCATAGCGGCAGCGGTAGCCTTCGTGGAGATCGAGGGTGCCGTAGGCCTCGGCGATGCGGGTAAAGGCCATCAGGCGGATGCTGTCTGTCGCCTCCACCAGGGCGCAGGTCAGGGGTGTCAGTACCGCGCGCGGCGAGTCGGGGGCCAGTTCACCATGCTCGGCGTCGGCCCAGCCCAGCACGTTGCGGGCATATTCCAGCACCGCGTGTTGAAAACCGCCGCAGGTGCCGAGGAAAGGACGCCGCTGTTCGCGGGCATAACGGATGGCCAGCAGGGCGCCGTCGAGGTCGCGGTAGGGGCTGGCGGGGACGCACCAGAAGCCATCGTAGTGCTGCAGTTGTTCGGTGGATTTGATCGTGTCGGTGGCCAGCCAGTCGAACCGCACCGTCAGGCCCAACGCCTCGCCGGCCTGTTGCAACGCCAAGGGAATGGCCTGGTGTGCGGTGACTTGCGCATCGTAGTCGCCGATCAGGGCCAGGTGCAGGGTGGTTTTATTCATCGAGGGTATCCGTGGCTTGTTGAGTCCTGGCGCTCACTATAGATTGGCGTCCACGCAATCAATATTGGCGTTAGCACATATGTTCAATGCAGTGGCGCACTATCAAATCGACTATCCCGACCTGTCCCTGATCCTCGCACTGGTGCGTGGCGGCACGCTTGCACGGGCGGCGGGGTTGCTGCGGGTGGATGTGTCTACGGTGTTCCGAGCCGTGCGGCGGCTGGAGACGGCGCTGGGCCAGACGCTGTTCGAAAAGAGCCGCGCTGGCTACCTGCCCACCACCTTGGCCACCACCCTCGCCGAGCAGGCCGAACGTGCCGAACAGGCGCTGGAGGCGGCGCGTGTGGGGGTGGAGCAGGGCGGTGAAGTGATCAGCGGCACGGTACGCCTGACCTGTACCGATTCGGTGCTGCAAGCGCTGTTATTGCCGGCCCTGGCGCAGTTCATGCCCGGCTACCCGGCGCTGACCCTGGAACTGAGCACCTCCAATGACTTTGCCAACCTCAGCCGCCGCGACGCGGATATCGCCTTGCGCCTGACCAAGGCACCGCCCGAGCATCTGGTAGGACGTTGCCTGGGCACGGTGTCGTATCGGGTGTGTGCCAGTGCCGACTATGCCCGCCAGCACGCGGGCGCGGAGCTGGCCGCCCTGAACTGGATCGCGCCGGATGACTTCCTGCCGGACCACCCCACCGTCACCTGGCGGCGCCAGCACTTGCCGGGGGTAATGCCGGCCTATCGCTGCAACAGCATGGTCTCGGTGACCGAACTGGTGCGCGCGGGGCTTGGCGTGGCAGCGTTGCCGGATTACCTGCTGGGCGCGGACTTGCACCCGCTGAGCCCGCCGCTGGTAGGGCACGACACCGCCCTGTGGCTGCTGACACGCCCCGATTGCCGGGCCTTGCGCTCGGTGGTGACGTTATTTGATCAGTTGGGCCAGCATGTGCGCTTGCCGGTGAACTGACTGTGGGAGCTGGCTTGCCTGCGATACAGGCGCTGCGGTGCATCAGGCATACCGCAGTGATGCAATCGCAGGCAAGCCAGCTCCCACATTGGAGGTGTGGCAGGGTCAGGTCTTGCGGACGAAGTGGTCATGCATTTCGCTGGTCAGCCCTTCAATGCGTTCGGTCAGCTGTTTGGTCATCTCGGTGAGCTTGGTGTTCTGTTCCAGCAGTTCCAGCAACTGCTTGGTGGTGTGCGCCGCCTGGGCCTGGCGTTCGGTGTTGGCCACGGCCAGGGCTTCGCGGTGCTGGGCGTCGGCGTCGGACTGGGCTTTGTCCCGCGCGGCCTGGCGGGTTTGGGCCAGCAAGATCAACGGCGCGGCATAGGCCGATTGCAGGCTGAACGCCAGGTTCAAGAGGATGAACGGGTACACGTCAAAGTGCGTGACGCCGGTTATGTTGAGCACGACCCAGAGCACCACAATCGCGGTTTGCGCCCCAAGGAAAGTCGGCGTGCCGAAGAACCGCGCAAAGGCTTCGGCTTTCAGCGCAAACGTGTCGTTGCCAAAGGTCGGCGCGAGATGGGCGTGTTTACGGTGAAAACGCAGATGATCAACGTTGGCTTCAGGTTTATCCGGGGTCATGGCGGGCTCGAATCCGTGGCGTAAGACAGGCACCACTATAGACCGAGCCCTTGACCGGGCACATGAAGAAGCCTGTTGCTTACCGGTTGCCCTGATCATTGGCAAACGCACTGACGGCTTGCACCGCCTCGCTGGCGCCTTCGCGAATCTGCAGGATCACCGTACCGGCCTGGTTGGCCAGGTCCACGCCCAGGGCCGCGCGGTCGCGGGTGCCGTCCATGCTGTCGATGGCCTGGCGGGTTTCGTTCTGGATCATCTCGATCATCGAGGAAATCTCTGCCGTTGAACCGCTGGTGCGCGCCGCCAATTGCCGTACTTCATCGGCCACCACTGCGAAACCACGGCCTTGCTCACCGGCCCGTGCCGCTTCGATGGCGGCGTTCAAGGCCAGCAGGTTGGTCTGGTCGGCAATCCCGCGAATGGTGTTGACGATGGCGGTGATCTGCTGAGAACGCTCGCCCAGCTTGGCGATCAGCGCGGAAGAGCCGTCGATGTTGGCGGCAATCTCGCGCATGCCCGTGGCGGTCTGCTGGATCACCTCGGCGCCTTTTTCGGCGATGTCCCGGGTTTGCAGCGAGATGTGATAGGCCTGGGTCGCGCTTTGCGCGTCGGCGGCGTGTTTCTCCACCATGGCCGTGACGTCGGAGGCGTACTTCACCACCTTGCACAGGCGCCCGCTGGCGTCGTACACCGGGTTGTAATTGGCTTCCAGCCACACGATCTGGCCGTTTTTGTCGATGCGCTCGAACTGGCCGTTGAACAGTTCGCCCTGGTTCAGCCGACGCCAGAAATCGCTGTAGGCGCTGCTGTTGCCCAGCTCCGGTGTGCAGAAGATGCGGTGATGTTTGCCCTGCACCTGCGCCAGGCTGTAACCCATGCGGTGCAAAAAATTCTGGTTGGCGCTGATGATGGTGCCGTCGAGGTTGAACTCGATCACCGCCATGGCGCGGTCGATGGCCTGCAGCTTGGCGTTGGCTTCGCTCTCGGCCTGCATTTTCGGGGTGACGTCCATGGCGTATTTCACCACCTTCACCACGCTGCCGGACTCATCGCGCACCGGGTTGTAGCTGGCCTCCAGCCATATCGGCTGGCCGCTGCGGGTCACCCGTTCGAAGGTGCCCGACTGGAACTGGCCGTTGCGCAGTTGCGTCCACAACTGGCCGTACTCGGCGCTGCGGGCAAAGGCCGGGGTGCAGAACAGGCGATGGGATTGGCCCAGGACTTGGTCGGCGGTGTAGTCCATGGCCTTGAGAAAATTCTCGTTGGCCCGCAGGACGGTGCCTTGCAGGTCGAATTCGATCACTGCCATGGAGCGGTCGATGGCGTCGAGAAGGCTGGCCTGCTGGGCGATTGTGGCTTGCAGGGTGCTGATGGTTTTTTTGTGGGTGTTGAATAGCATGGTCGTGTGCTCGGGGGAAGCAAGCGTCAGGGGTATCCATGGGGGCGCCTGCCACCGTAAGGCTTCAGCCTACGGCGAGCGTGCTCATTGCCAGCTTCCTTGTGCTGACAGAGGGGTGGAACAGCGGGTTCTGAGTGGTACTGCCAGCAAGAAGTTCTACGACCGCCGACCAATGGCGGCATTATGCTATCGGTCGGTGACGGCTGCGTTTAATTCAGACGAGGTGCAGTGCGCGGGTTTCAGGCGGTATGGGCGACCGCGTAGTCGCTGATATTGACCCGGTTACGGCCGGTGTCTTTGGCGGCATACAACGCTCGGTCTGCTGCGTTGAGCCACATGGCCGCGTCGGTGAAGGCGGGTTGGAACGAGGCCAGGCCAATGCTCAGGCTGACCCTGAGCTCGGGAATTTCCGGGTTGCGATAATTACTGAACACTTCGCGCATGCGCTCCATCACCTGCGCGGCTTGTTCCAGGGGCATGTCCGGAAGAATCACACAGAATTCGTCGCCGCCGTAGCGCCCGGCCAGGTCGTTTTCCCGCAGGTTGCGCCGCAGTTCCAGGCTCAGTTGGCGCAGTACCTGGTCACCGATGATGTGCCCATAGCTGTCGTTGATCTGCTTGAAGTGGTCGATGTCGATCAGCGCGATGGTGGCGTGCACGTGTTGTTGCTGGCACTTGTGAAACTTCAGGTGCAGCAGGTCTTTCCACGAACCGTGGTTGAGCAGGCCGGTGAGGCTGTCAGTGCGGCTCAGGGCACTCAGGGCACGCTTGTGTTCCGACAATTTGATCGCCAGGCGGTAGCAGACCATGCCCAGAGCCATGGGATACAGCGTGAGCATCGGCAGGCAGGCGTAGACCTGGATCAGGCTGACGTCGGGATTGAAGGTCATCCCGAACAGCAGCCATGACACGCCGATGCCCGCCAATTGCGCCACGATGCCGTGCAGGAATAGGCGTTTGCCGCCGGCGGCGACGTTGTTCATGGTCATCATCGACAGGATGGTCACCGCCGTCAGGGGCGTGAACTGTGTGGTGGCCGCCCAGAACCCGCCGAGCAGCGAGTCGTACAGCAGGTTTCGTCGTTCAGCCTTGTAGGGGAAGTCGGAGCGAGAGGAAAGTTGAAACGCCAGGTGCGCCCAGCCAAAACCATTGAACAGCAGCAACGCCCAGACCCAGCCTGGCATGTGCAGTGGGTAAAGCGCAGCGATGACGCTGATGCAGCCGATGCCCAGGCCGATGATCCTTGGCCTGTAGATACGTCTGGCAAATGACAGCCCTTTGCCTCGTTGGTTTTCCATAGATTCCTGGGTCGATTCTTTTTTTGCAGGTACGACGGCACACGTGATCGGGAAAACCACTGGTCGGATAATACGTGTGAATATTGTCAGTTATTCGCGTGGGAATAATCAGTGTCCTTCGGGGCCATTTGCAAAGGACATGAGACGAATAAGTCAAAAAACGACCTTGGGTGTCGTTCCTGCAACAGGTCAGTGCCGTGGCACGACCTCATAGCCGGCCAGGAACAGGTCGATGGCGGACTCAATGACGCTTGCCTGGGCATCGGCGTCCAGCGTGGGCTGGCCCAGGGTGATCTGCGGCCAGAAGGCGAAAGCCTTGAGCAGGCTTTGTACCTGGTGGGCGGCGAAGCACGGGTCGGTGCAGCTCAACCGGCCATCTTCCTGAGCGGCACGCACCCATTGGGTAAACCCTTCTTCGCGTTTGCTCAGGCGGTTGACCATGTCCTGGGCGCGTTCCGGCGAATGGATGGTGGCGGCAATCGCCACGCGAGCCAGGTCGAGGAAGTTGGCGTCCGACATCATCGTCATCTTGGCTTGCAGCAGCCCGCGCAGTTGCTCGCGCAGCGGCCGGTCACTGGCGTAGCTGACGTCCAGTTGGGCAACGCTGCTGGCCCACAGCTGGTGGAGGATTTCGGCGAACAGCTCTTCCTTGCTCGGGAAGTGGTTGTACACCGTGCGCTTGGAAACCCCCGCGGTGGCGGCAATCTTGTCCATGCTGGTGACCTCGAACCCGTTGTCGCGAAACTCGGCGATGGCGGCTGCCACGATGGCTTCGCGTTTACGGTCGGTGAGGCGCTGGGGTGCAGTCATGGGGGGATTTCGGCTCTGAAGGGAAACTTACACTCGGTAGTTTACTTGCTCCCGGTTTTGTTGCAATCTAGAAACTACACTGTGCAGTGTAATTTTTTGAGCAGTCTGCAGGAGTTCCTCGGTAATGGCCACGATCTCAACCCGTCTCGACAGTTCTTCTTCAGCGCCCAAGTCTTCCGAACAGCATCAAGGTCACTTCACCAATCAGAAGCCCATCCAGCATGGTGGCTTGGGCAAAACCCTGGGCATCATGTGGAAGATGCTCTTCCAGAAGCCTCGCAGTACACGGCCGGTGGGTGAGATCCCGGTGCAGCCGCTGACCCGCGAGCAACTATTTGCCGCCCCCGACCACAGCGTTTTCCGCCTCGGGCACTCCACTGTGCTGCTGAAAATGCGCGGCAAGTTCTGGCTGACCGACCCGGTGTTCGCCGAGCGTGCGTCGCCCTTCAGTTGGGCCGGCCCCAAGCGCTTCCACCAGCCGCCGATCAGCCTTGAGGACCTGCCGCCGATCGAGGCGGTGATTCTTTCCCACAATCACTACGACCACCTGGACCACAAGGCAGTGGTGCAACTGGCGGACAAGACCCGCTTCTTCCTCGCGCCGCTGGGTGTGGGCGATACGCTGGTCAAGTGGGGCGTGGACGCCAGCAAGGTACGGCAACTGGACTGGTGGCAGGGCACCGAAGTCGACGGGATCCGTTTTGTTTCGACCCCGGCCCAGCATTTTTCCGGGCGTGGCCTGTTCGATGGTAACCAGACGCTGTGGTGCTCGTGGGTGATGATCGACGGTCCACGACGGATTTTCTTCAGCGGTGATACCGGCTATTTCGACGGCTTCAAGCGCATCGGCGAGCAGTATGGTCCGTTCGATTTGACCCTGATGGAAACCGGCGCCTACAACGTCGACTGGCCACACGTTCACATGCAGCCGGAAGAAACCCTGCAGGCGCACATCGACTTGAAGGGCCGCTGGCTGCTGCCGATCCACAACGGCACGTTCGACCTGGCGTTTCACGCGTGGCACGAACCCTTCGACCGCATCATGGCGCTGGCGTGGGAGCGTAATGTGTCCATCACCACGCCGCCGATGGGGCAGGCCTTCATGCTCAATCAGCCGGAGCGCGGGCAGGCCTGGTGGCTGGAGGTTGAGCATCAAGGCAGCGAAGAGCACGTCATCGGGTAAGGGCTTGGCAGCCGGCGCTGCAAGCCATTTCCGACATACGCCCCTCCCGGCAAAAGGGTGCAATCGCTCCTCGTGAGAACCCTCGAGGAGTGGGATGTATGGACGATAACAGCAGCAAAGGCATAGGGCCGGGCGTGTCACTGACGATCCGGCCGTTGTTGCCCGGGAAAGGATCCGGCCCCGCACCTGACGTTCCGGTGACGGACAAGGTTGAGGGAGTGCCGTCGAAGCATCGCAACATCAGGCCCCCCGTGCTTGGAGAAACTGCCGTTGTCGGGCCCGGTATTGCTGCGGCAGAAAAGGGCCACGAGCCTGGCTCGACGCCACTGGTGTTCGGCAGCCACGGCGGTGGTGCGATTGTCGATAAAAGTACGCACCAGGGCGGGCTCGAGTTTGGCGCCAGTCTTCACGCCGGGAGTCCTCTGGGCGTTGATCCAGGCCCCAGGTTCGATATCCCGGGCCCCATGATGCGTACCGTGCGCGACCCCGCGCTGTCACTGATCGCCTTGAGCGGCGTCGACCCCGAAGGGAAGGTGATGGTGGAGATTCCTCCGGTCGCCGATGCCGGGCATTTGAGGAATACTCCGTCGCTCGCCGGCAGCCGTATCGGTTTTGCCGGTGAATACAGGTGCGGTGAGCGTCGGGAAGCCGTCTCCCACAGCGAGTATTTTTCCCGGGTATTGAGCCTGCTGCGCACTGCCGGTGCCCAGTTGGTGCCCGTGCCTGCCCTGATCGCGGATGACACGCGGTATTTCAGCCTTGCCCACAGTAATGAGATCGACGAGCGGGTCACTGAGTATCAGTTGGACGCGCTGATATCCGACGCACAAACCCCCGCTTTCCATCGTGCCTCCACCACGGGTCATCCGCGTTTCTGCCTACCGGTGGGCGCTGACGTCGAGGGTGTATCGGCCGGGGTCTGGTTCTATGGCGCGCGGTGGGCCGGAGATCGCCTGGCGACGCTGGTGCACGGTTTCCGGCAGGTGCTGTTGGCGGACAAGAGCAGTCCTGACGGGCCTACTTCGCGGAGCGAGTGATCGCACAAATTTGGAAGATTTGCCCCAACGCCATTGAGTGATTCTCTTCTTAGACTGAGCCAGGGTTATCAAGTGATACCCCTCACCTTCAGACAGCCGGGGAGTCATCAATGATTGGGCCAAGCTTGGGCGCGGGATGGAGTACAGGTTTTTTCGACGCGATAACGCATGCGCCGCAGGGCTTCCGGAGTGCGCAGGCGTTGGCGGCCGACATGGCCAGCACCAACGGAGCCAGTTCGGAGGCGGTGGTGAGGGATTCGCTCAGACAAATAGCCAACCTGGACAAGGGCCTGCAGGGCGGCAACGCGTTTATTGAAATCAATCCGGATGCCCGTGAGAACGCCCGCGCACTGGACAGGGAGCGCGCCGACGGCAAGCTGCGCGGCCCTTTGCATGGTGTGCCGATCGCACTCAAAGACGTCTTCGACACCAGCGACAAGATGCAGACCAGCGCGGGCTCATCGGCGCTGGTGGGTACACCTGCCGCAAAAAATGCCCGGGTGGTGGATAACCTGTTGAAGGCGGGCGTGGTCATCGTCGGAAAAACCAACATGAGCGAGTTGTCCAATTTTCGCTCTGACACGCCGGTCAACGGCTGGAGTTCCCGGGGCGGTCAAACGCTCAACCCTCACCGATTAAATGGCCAGCCGGCGGGTTCGAGTACAGGCTCGGCCGTAGCGGTGGCCCAGGGGTTGGTGCCATTGGCACTGGGGGTCGAAACCAATGGATCGATCATTGCGCCGGCGGCCTATAACGGTGTGATTGGCTTCAAACCCACCGTGGGCCTGGTGAGTACCGAAGGGGTGATGACCAGCTCGCGCCTGGACACGGTGGGCACCTTCACCCGCACCGTGCGAGATGCTGCGCAAGCACTGGATGCGATGACCGAAACAAACCATCACACCACCGGGCTCACGCCTGACTCGCTGGTGGGCAAACGCACAGGCTACACGCCATTGCCTGAGTTATCGGCGGATGACGCCGAAGACCCTGACATCAGAGCCGACAGGCAGCATTTTGCAGACGCTCTCACCTTGCTGCAGGCCAAGGGCGCGACATTGGTACCGGTGGGAAAGCTGGCCGAAGGTGTGTCGGACGATACCTACGACAGTTATAGCCTCGCCCTGTACGCCGACGTTAAGCAAAAGCTTGAGGCGTACCTGGCCGGGCGGGAAGGGTTGCCGGTGAAATCGTTGTCAGAGCTGGTTGAGTTCAACGAGCGCAACACCGGGCCGGGCGTTCCCGACCAAGGGCTACTCACCATGATCAAGGACCTGGACGTGAGCGATGACGTGCGGGAAGGGCTGTGGGCCGCTATCAGCCCGATTTTCAAGGACACCGTCAACAAACCACTGACCGAGCACAAGCTGGATGCAATCGTGTCGAACTTCCTTTCAGGCAGCTACTACTTCGCAGCGGCGGCCGGTTACCCGGGAATCTCCGTGCCGTCCGGCATGGACGACGACGGTATGCCGACGGCGCTTCATTTCTACGGTGCGAGTTTGAACGAACCCACGCTGCTTTCGGTTGCCTACGGGTATGAGCAGGCCTCCCTGGCAATCAGGGAGCCTGCATTCATTCCCGGGCCGGGTTAATCCGGTTCAGTTCAACCCGTAGCGTGCGGCAGGATTACGGTGCGACAGGTTCGGACCGAGTGCCAGCCGCGCGCTTTCGTACGCCTCCCAATCTGCACTGTCCGCCAACGAAGGGATCGTCACGCGTTCACCTTGGGCAAGGCCGGCGAGGGCAGCGTCCACCAGATTTTCGGTGGTCATCACCATGGTTTCCGGCAGGTTGTTCACTGGCAGCCCTGCAATGTCCCAGAACTCCGTGGCGGTGGCGCCCGGCAGCACCACCTGAACCACCACACCCTTGTCGGCAAGTTCATGCTGCAACGATTCGCTGAAGGCCTGCACGAAGGCCTTGGTACCGCCATAGACGCCGTTCAGCAGCTTGGGGGCGAGGGCGACAATCGAACCGATGTTGATAATCGTGCCGCGACCCTGGGCGACAAAATTGGTCGCTGCAGCCTTGGCCAGGCGGGTCAGCGCCAGCACGTTCAGCAGGATCATTGCGTCCATTTTGTCGGCGTCCGACTCCAGCAGCGAAGCGGTGGCTCCTACGCCGGCGTTATTCACCAGCAGGCTGATACGGCCGTCGTCGTGGGCAACCTGGGCGATCCGCGCCAGGTCGGCCGGCAGATTGAGGTCGGCGGCTATCACCTCGACGTTACGTTGAGTGCTGGCCTTCAAGCGGGTTGCCAGTTGCTCCAGGCGTTGCTGGTTGCGGGCCACCAGAATCAGGTCGTAGCCGGCACGAGCCAGGCGGTCGGCATACACCGCGCCTATTCCAGACGAAGCACCGGTGATCAGGGCATAACCTTTGTGTTGTGACATGGCAGTTGCTCCAAATGGCCGGGGAGAGGATCGGCCTTGTTGGAACCAAGATTATGGGTGTAATGTGATGGCTGCAATGTCATATATCCCACCTTTAGAGACATGAGGGTTTGGCCATGGTGTCCGTCGGTATCGTGCTGTTTCCCGGTTTTCAGGTGCTCAGCCTGTCCACCAGCAGCGTGTTCGAATTTGCCAACTTCGTGGTGGGGCGACCGTTCTATCGCGTCGACTTGCTGTCGGAGCACGGTGGGCCGATCAAAAGCTCCATGGGCTTTGCCATCGATAGCCTGGCCTTTGGGCAGCAGGACTACGACACGATCGTGGTGCTGGGGGACAACGAATTACTGGAGCCCACCCCTGGCATGGTGGGCTATTTGCAGGCGTCATTGACGGCGTCGCGCCGGGTCACGTCGGCCTGTACCGGTTCTTTCCACCTGGCCGCGGCCGGGCTGTTGGAGGGGCGCAAGGCAACCACCCACTGGTACCACGCCATGACGTTTCGCCAGCGCTACCCCAACGTGAGGCTGGAGGAAGACCGTATCTTCACCGTAGACGGCCCTTTATGGACGTCCGCCGGGATGACTGCCTGCATCGACCTGGCCCTGGCCCTCGTAGAGCACGACCTGGGCGTGGAAGTGGCCCGCGACGTCGCGAAGAAACTGGTGGTCTACCATCGCCGTGCCGGTGGCCAGTCGCAGTTTTCCGCGTTGCTGGAACTGGACCCCAAATCCGACCGAGTACAAACCGCTCTGGCCTGGGCCAAAGGACACCTGCAGGAGGATCTCTCGGTAGAGCAACTGGCCGAAGCGGCGCACCTCAGCCCGCGCCAGTTCAGCCGACTGTTTCGCGCCGAAACCGGCCAGTCCCCGGCCAAGGCGGTCGAACACCTGCGCATTGAAGCGGCGCGGCTGATGCTCGAATCCGGCAGCCATTCCATCGATGTCGTCGCGCGGGAGACGGGCTTCGGTGACCCGGAGCGCATGCGTCGGGCTTTTTTGCGGGCGTTTGGCCAGCCGCCACAAATGATCCGCCGGGCGTTGCAGTTGCAGGCATAGACGTCAATTTACGGTGGCCAGAACCTTGGGCAGCTCAGGCGAATAGCACTTCAATACGCCCTTGAGTACGCGAAGCGGGCGCAGCCGTAATGACGATTTGCACATCTCGCCCCAGGCGGGACAAGCACTCAAGCATCTTGGCTTCACTGATACCCCGGAACCTGCCACGCAGCATTTCAGACACCTTGGGCTGCGATAAACCAAGGATGACGGACGCTTGTGCCTGAGTGAGGTTTCGTGTCTTGAGAATCTCCCCGATCTTCGCCGCCAGTTGAGCCTTGACCTGCATTTCACTGGCGTCGGGTTGCCCGATGTCTTCATAGACATTGCCGCTGCTTTCTTCGATCTCAATCGCGTTGTAATGCTTGTGCATGATCCTGTGCCGCCTTGAGTCGCTGTTTGATCAGTTGTATGTCGTGCTGTGCCGTAGCGATGCCTTTTGTCGACTTCTTCTGGAAGCAATGGAGGACGTAAACAGCTGAGTCAAAACGGACGGTATATACCCCTCGATAAGTGTTGCCGTCGCAATCCTCGACGACCTCAAGCACCGCATTACCGCCAAACCCTTTCAGTGCCTTGGTTTGTGAATGTTTGCTTCCTCCCTGAGCAAGGTGGAGCGCAAAGCCAAACACATCTTGAACAGCCCCAGGCATTTGCTGCAGATCTTTCTTGCTACCGCCCACCCACAGGAGTGGCTTCCATGAACTCATGAGAGGATATACCTAAATAGGGATAAACGTCAGTGCAAAGAGAAATCTCAATCAGCCGTTTCAACCGCTGAATGCTCTGACGACAAGGGCAAAGAGCCCCTCACACTCATCCCCCACCCCGGCGCAAACCCCGGGAAAAACACCAACCCTTCAGCCTCCAGGCGAAACGCCACACTCAGGCGGACGGCATCATCCACATCGCCATGGCTTTCAAAACGCTGGAGGGCGTCCACGTCCACCTCTGCTTCCCGGGCCAGGTCTTCCCGGCTCCAGCCCAGCATCAGGCGGGCCTGTACGCTGTGCCGTGGGGTAAATTGGTGAAGGACGATCTGCTGTTCTACGGTGCTGCTCATTGCCAGAGAGGACATGGGCTTTCTCCAGGTTCGACGGGGGAGGGCAAACTATACTGTGTTTTTGTACAGTTGTTTTGACCGCTCATCAACTGGATTTTTTCGATAGCGCAACCGCCGCTCTATTTCGCCCCTTCCAGGTAAGTACTCGGTGAGTGGCCGAGCACCCGCCGGAACATGCTGGAAAAAGCCGCCGGGTTTTCGTAGCCCAGGTCCAAAGCGATGCGGGTGATGCTTTCGCCACTGGCCAGCCGCGCCAGGGCCTGCACCACACAGGCGCGCTGGCGCCACTGCACGAAGCTCAAGCCGGTTTGCTGGCGAAAATGCCGGCTGAAGGTGCGCAGGCTCAGGTGCGAGTGTTCGGCCCATTGAGCAGGTGACTGGTGCACGTCCGGGCGCTGCACAAACGTCAGGCACAAGGTCAGCAAGCGTGGGTCTTGCGGCAGCGGGATATGCAGCGGCAAGTGCGTGGCGCGGGCCAGTTCGTGCAGCAGCAGGCAGACCAGCGCACCGTCGCGCCCGGCCTCGTCGTACTCAAGGGGCATCTCCACCGCGTCCATCAGCAGCTGGCGCATCAGTGGCGAAATGCTGATGACGTGGCAACTGGAACCCAAATCGGTGACGGCGTGCGGTTCGATGTACAGGCTACGGGTCGACACGCCGAGCATCAGTACTTCATGGGGCACCTGGGCGGGAATCCACACGGCGCGCTGGGGCGGCACCACCCAATTGCCTTTCTGGGTGCTGACTTGCATCACGCCTGTGGCGCCATACAACAACTGCCCGCGCCGATGGCTGTGGCGCTTGAGCAGATAGCCGTCGGGATAGTCGGTGCCGATCGCCACTACCGTTCGGGGCGTCAGGTCCAGTTGTGCGATGGAAACGTTGCGCATGTGGCGGATTCCGAGAGTGGCAATATCTCGCACATTATTGGCCGACTTGCGCAAGCGGGCCAAGCCTTGAATCTCTATCGTCCAAGGCTCCTCCTGATGCTTAAGGCGATACTCGATGTTCTATCTATTACTGGCGCTGTTCGGCTGCATGACCGGCGTAACGGCGGTGCTGTTCGGGTTCGGCGGCGGGTTCGTGGTGGTGCCGTTGCTGTACGGCATGTTGACGCTCAGCCACGACATGGGCGTAAGTGAGTCGGCGATGCATATCGCGGTCGCTACCTCCACCTGCGTGATGATTGTCAACGCGCTGATCGCCACCGGAAAACACCGGCGCAAAGGTAATCTGATTCGCCATTACCTGTGGCCGTTGGGCGGGTTTATCGGGATTGGCGCGGTGCTTGGGGCCGGTGCAGCGATGTTCGCCAGTGGTAGCTTTATCCGCTACGCCTTTATCGCTTACCTGGCCGTCACCATCGTCGATTGCCTGTTGCGCAGGGGCTTTCTCAGCCAGGACGACACGCACCCACCACGGCGCCTGGGCAGCACGGAAGTGACGGGCGGCGGCATTGCCATTGGGTTGATCGCGACCTTCCTGGGGGTGGGCGGCAGCGTGATGACCGTGCCGCTGTTGCGCCGGTGCGGCTTGAGCATGTCCCAGGCCACGTCCATGGCCAACCCGTTGAGTGTGCCGGTGGCGCTGGCCGGTACCTTTACCTACATGGTCATGGCGGGATTCGCCAAGGTGGAATTGGGCGTGTGGTTTGTCGGCTATGTCGACTTGCTGGCGTTTGCCATCCTCACCCTGGGCTCGCTGCTGGGCATTCGCTTGGCCACGCTGTGGATCGGTCGCATCCCGGACGCGCTGCATGCGCGGGTGTATATCGGGTTGTTGGGCGCGGTGATGGTGAGCATGCTGCTCTAGCTTTCCAACCCCGGCGCCTCGCGAATAATCAGGTGGTCCAGGTTCTCGATATTGGCACTGAACACGCCGAACGTTTGCTCGGGGTTCTTCTTGCTCGGTACCTGTTTCAGCTCCGGCGTCACCCCGTAGAAGAAGCAATACAACGCCCGCTCACTGTCCACCGCCGCCTTGATCTGTTCCAGGAACGCTTTGCGCTTGCGGTAGTTCTCGATCAGTTTTTTGCTCAGGTAAACGTTGATGGAGTAGGGCTTCTTGTCGAGCCAGGCCTTCTTTTCGAAGTCGATGCGAAAGCTGCTGGTGTAGTCCTTGATCGCCTTGATCTTGCCCCAGTAGATCAGGCCTTTGTTGTCTTGCAGGTATTCGATCTTCTTGAAAAACGTCCAATAGGTCGCGGTGTGATCGCCGATCTTCAAGGGCATGCTTTTAAGCTTGTCCTTGTCGCCGATATTGGACACATAGCATTCCACCGGGTGGGCGAAGACGCTGGTTTTGTCCGGGGTGGTGTCGCTTGAGCTGTAAGACACGGCGCTGCGGGTTGTGGGCGTTTTCGGTGGTGCTTGTGGGGTGCCGCCTTCGGCACCGATCACCGTTGTCTTGCGTTCGTACTGGCGTCGCGTCAGGACAAATTCCGACGGGAAGTTTTCCTCCGGCCCATCCTCAGCTTCACCTTTTCCGGCGTGGCGGCTGGCGTAGCGGCAACCGTCGATATGCCGGGTGCTGGGGATATTTTTGAAATGCGGTGTGCGCAGGTAATTGACGTTTTTCGCGTTGAACGTGCCCAGCACATTGCTTGCCGCAAATGCCGCCCGGCATTCATCGTTGGGGCACAGGAAGCTGTCCTTGTCGGAATCGAAGGCGGCGGTTTCGTCGAAATTCAGGTCGCGCACGTCATAGATCGACAGCTTGTCGTCGAGACTCAGGCTGTAGGCCGTGTCGAATTTCATGGGGGGCTCGGGTCCGTGAGAGATTTCGCTTTTACAAGCGAGACAGTGCGCCAACAATACCCGTAGTCACGCCTTGCTCGCCACCCTGCGTCCAGCCAGAAAGCACAACGTCCCGCCCACTGCCGTCAGCCCGCTCAGCGCGTAGAACATTGCCGTCGGCGCTGCATTGATCAACAGGTACCCACAAATGACCGGGCTCAATGCCCCGCCAAACGCCGCCAGGTTCTGCGCGCCGTAGTAACTGCCGCGCAGCGACTCGGGAGCGAGGGTGTCGATAAACAGGAACTCAGACGGGAAGATAATCATCTCGCCCAACGTAAACACGAACATCGCCACACACCACGACAGCAGGCTGTCAGCCTGGCTGAAGCCAATCAGGCCACAGATGAACAGCGAAGTGCCCAGCAGGATCCAGTAGCGTAATTGTTCGCGCTTGAGGAACCGACCGATCTGGTATTGCAGCAACATAACCGTAATGGCGTTGCACGCCAGGATGGCGGAAAGGATCTTCAGCGCGTCATCCGGGTTGTGAATCACCAGTAGGAATTGCGATAGGTACAAGGTGTAGCGGCCATACACGATGGTGCTCAACAGGCTGCCGCCGGTAAATAGCACCAGGCTGCGGTCGTTACGCAGGGTTTTAAGTGTGGTGAGAAAACTCAAGGGCTTGCTGCTTTCCTCCCGTTGAGTGGGCGGGATGCCGATCATCAGGAACACGCTGACAAACGCAATGGCGCTGGACAGCATGAATGGCAACAGCGGCATTTGCCCGGCAATCACCACGCCCACCATGGGGCCTGTGGCGTAGCCGATATTGGTGAGGGTGTAGCGCAGGGAAAACACCTTGGCGCGCTGCTCCACCGGCAGGTTCTCGCTGATGATCGCCTTGGAGCCGATCAGGAACAGCGCCGACGCCGACTCCGTGATCACCAGGGTCAAGGTGGTGAGGTAGAGGTTGGTGGCAAAGGTCAGTAACAGAAAACCGATGGAGCTGGAGAGCATAGCCAGGATCAGCAATTTGCGCTTTTCCATGCGGTCGATGACGTAGCCGCCGTACAGGCCCATCAACGTGGCGGTAAATACCGCGATGCCCATCAGCAAGCCGATGTCTTGCTGGTTGAGGCCCAGGCGTTTGCTCAGCAACAGGGTCATCAGCGGGCTGGTCATGGCTCGGCTGATCACGATGGTCAGCGAGCAGATCATCAAGCGGCGGATTACCAGGGAGTAGGTGGCCACGGTGGAACAGACGTCCTTATTCTTTTTTCAAGGCGATGAAGATCAAGTGTGGGAGCGGGCTTGCTCGCGAATACGGTGTGTCAGTACCACATGTACCAGCTGATCCACCGCATTCGCGAGCAAGCCCGCTCCCACATTCAGATCGAGTTACTGGCCGGCATTGATGCTGATTTTTTCCACCGCACCCTGCTCCAGGTCCCACTTCTTCAGGATCTTGCCGTACGTTCCGTCATCAATCATGCCCTGCAGTGCTTCGCTGATGGCCGTGACCAATTCGGTATTGCTTTTCTCAATCCCCAACCCGGTGAACTGCTTGGAAATCGCCAGGCCCACCGGCTTGTACTTACCCTTGTCCAGCGACATCAGGTAAGGAATGGTTTCACTGCCCTGCATCGCCGCATCCAGACGGTTTTGCTGCAACTGCGCCCGGGCATCCGCCGAACCTTCAGTGCCAATCACCACGATCGCTGGCTTACCGGCTTTTTCGCAGTTTTCCTTGCTCCACGCGGCAATTTCCGACGGCCAGGTGGTACGTCGGCTGGTGCCGACTTTCTTACCGCACAGGTCGGTCAATTCCGTGAGGTCTTCACGCTTGGCCAGGGTGTAGAACTGCGGGCCGCTGGTGAAGTAGTCGATAAAGGTCACCGCCTTCTGGCGCTCGGCGGTGTCGCTCATGCCCGACAGCACAATGTCAACGCGCTTGGTGGTCAGGCCGCTGAGCATCTGTTCGAAGCCGGTTTCCTGCCACTTGATCTTCACCCCCAAACGTTCGGCCAGGGCGTTGCCCAGGTCAAAGTCCAGGCCGGTGAGTTTGTTGGTGGCGGTGTCCTTGAAATCCATCGGCGGGTAGTTCGGCACGATGGCCGCGCTGATCTCACCCTTGTCCTTGATCGCTGCCGGCAATGCCGCCAAAACCGAAGTGGAGGCCATCAGGCCTACGAGCAAACTTGGAAGAAACAGATTTTTCATGGGGGCGTTCTCGTTAGTTTTTTAGTTAAGTGCGAACGGCAGAAATAAAGCTTTGGGTACGCGGGTTTTGTGGGCTTATTAGAATTTCTTCAGGGCTGCCGGCTTCCACAATCTGGCCGGCATCCATAAACACCATGCGGTTGGATACTTCGCGGGCAAAGCCCAACTCATGGGTGACCACAATCATGGTCATGCCGGTGGTGGCCAAATCGCGCATCACCGACAGCACTTCTCCTACCAGCTCCGGGTCGAGGGCTGACGTGGGTTCGTCAAACAACATCAGTTTGGGGCGCATCGCCAACGCGCGGGCAATCGCCACACGCTGTTGCTGGCCGCCGGACAATTCCACCGGGTAGGCATTGCGCTTGTCCGCCAGGCCAACCCGGGCCAGCAACTCCAGCGCGTCCTCGGTGGCTTCCTTGGGCGAGCGCTTGAGCACCTGGCACGGGCCTTCGATGATGTTCTGCAACACGGTCATGTGCGGGAACAAATTGAAGCGCTGGAACACCATGCCGGTGGCCAGGCGCTGACGGGCGATCTGCGATTCATTCAACTCATGCAGCTTGTTGCCGACGACCCGGTAACCCACCAGTTCGCCGTCGACCCACAGGCCGCCCTTGTCGATTTTTTCCAGCTGATTGACGCAGCGCAGCAGGGTGCTTTTGCCGGAACCGGACGGGCCGATGATGCACAGCACTTCGCCTTGTTCGACTTCCAGGTTGATGTCCTGCAACGCGTGATACTGGTCGTAATACTTGTTCAGGTTCACGGCCTTGACGATGCTTCTCATGGGGCAAATCTCCTCAGTCAGGGCTTACGAACGCTTGCCGGCGCCGCGGGCAAAACGACGCTCAAGGCGGCTCTGACCGAATGAAAGAACAGTCACCACCGCCAGGTACCAGATGCCGGCAACAATCAGCAGCTCCATGACCCGGGCGTTGGCGTAGTAGATGTTTTGCGCGTTGTGCAGCAGCTCCGAGTACTGGATCACACTCGCCAGGCTGGTCATTTTCACCATGCTGATGAACTCGTTGCCTACAGGCGGAATGATCACCCGCATCGCTTGGGGCAGAATCACCCTACGCAGCGCCTGAAGGCTCGGCATGCCGATGGACTTGGCGGCTTCGTACTGGCCGGTGTCCACCGACAACAGGCCGGCGCGCACCACTTCAGCGGTGTAGGCACCCTGGTTGATACTCAGGCCGAGGAGGGCGGCCACGAATGGCGTCATCAGGTCCACGGTGTCGATGCTGAACAGCCCGGGAATCGCGATCACCGGGAAAATCAGCGCCAGGTTGAACCACAACAGCAGTTGCAGAATCAGCGGCGTGCCACGAAACAGCCAGGTGTAGGTGATGGCCACGTAACGCAGGATCGGGTTCGCCGACATGCGCATGATGGCGGTGATCACCCCGATCACCACGCCCAGCGCCATGGCCAGGATCGACATGATGATGGTGTTCACCAAGCCCCAGATAATCGCCTCGGACGTGAGGAACTGACCGATGTAGGACCATTCGATCTGACCATTGGCGAATGCACGCAGCAAGGCGGCCAGGGCGATCACGATCAACGTAGCGAAAAACATCCGCCCGTAATAGCGACGGGGCACGTGCTCGTACTGGGTGATATCGAACTGGTTCTCGGTCTGCTGGCGCTCGGCTTGCAAGCGCTCTGCCGGGGTTTGTTTCATGGTGACTCTCCAAAACAACGATCTAACTGGATACCAAGATCCCTGTAGGAGCCCGGCTTGCCGGCGATTGCGCTCTCAAGAACGCTATCGCCGGCAAGCCGGACTCCTACAAGGTGGGCGCTAAATTCGAAAGCCGGTGTAACGCTCAGCCCACTGCTGCTGAGCTGCCAACGCCACCTTCAACCGCCCAATCTGCTCCCTTACCCGCTCCGGCGCCGTCCCACCCCAACCACTGCGCGCCGCAATCGCCGCTTCCAGGGTCAAGCACTCGCGCACCTCAGGTGTCAGGCGTGTATCCACCTCCGCCAACAGCGCCGGCGAGGCTTCCCACAACTCAATCTCATGCTTCTCACAGGCTTGTACCAAGGCGCCGGTAATCTCATGCGCCTCCTTGAACGGCACACCACGGGTGGCCAACCAATCCGCCACCTCAGTCGCCAGGGTGAACCCCATCGGCGCCTGACGACGAAGCTCTTCCACCTGTACCTTCATCGTCGCGACCATCCCGGCCATCGCCGGCAGCACCAGCAGCAACGTATCTACACTGTCCAACACGCTGTGCTTGTCTTCACTCAAATCGCGGTTGTACGACAGCGGCAAGGACTTGAGCGTGGACATCAACCCGGTCAGGTTGCCAATCAAACGCCCAGCCTTACCCCGCGCCAGTTCGGCAATGTCCGGGTTCTTCTTCTGCGGCATGATCGAGCTACCGGTGGCGTAGGCATCGTCCAACTGCACCCAGCGAAACTGCCGCGACGACCACAGGCAAAACTCCTCCGACAGCCGCGAAATATTCACCCCGAGCATGCCCGCCACAAACAGAAACTCCGCCACATGGTCACGGCTGGCTACAGCGTCGATAGAGTTTTCGCACGGCCCGGTGTAACCCATCTCCTTGGCCGAATGCTCCGGCTGACGAGCAATCGCCGAACCTGCCATTGCTGCTGCACCCAACGGCGACAACGCCGTACGCGCATCCCAGTCCACCAAACGCTGCACATCCCGCAGCATCGATTGCGCGTGAGCCAGCAAGTGATGGGCGAACACGATCGGTTGCGCCTGCTGCAAATGGGTGAAGCCCGGGCAGATGCTCTCGATATGCTGCTCAGCCTGGTCCACCAGCGCCTGCTGCAAACCCAGCACCTCGGTGGTGATGGTGCGCGCGTGGTCCCGCAGGAACAGGCGCAAATCGTTGGCGGTCTGGTCGTTACGCGAACGCCCGGCGCGCAGCTTGCCGCCCAGGGCGCCCAAACGCTCGGTCAACACCCGCTCGATGAAGGTGTGCACATCCTCGTCATCCAGCGTCGGGTGCAGACGGCCAGCGGCAAAGTCCTCACCGATCCGGTCCAGCGCTTCCAGGGTGCGCAAGGTTTCCGACTCATCCAGCAACCCGGCGCGCTGCAACTCACGGGCATGGGCCCGGGAGCCGGCCAGGTCGTAGGGCGTCAGGCGAAAATAGCGCTCGGGGCAACGCGACAGCGCGGCCAAAGCAGCGGATGGGCCGGACTTGAAACGAGCACCCCAGAGGCGATCGGTGGGCTGAGACATGGTGTTCCTCACGCTTGTTTTTAGAAGTGACAAGCCCGGTGGACGAGGCTTGGCCTTATGGATTCGGAGGGCAGTAGCAAAACGAAAAGTCCTGATCGACGTGTCAGGTTTTTATGGGCGTTAAATCAGCCGGTAAAAGCCGTTCAACCCGCTATATTCAAGGTTGCCAAGGGCGGTTAAGTATGTTCATTATTGCCGCCCGGCGATGTTCATGGAGTAGGTCAAAGCCTGTTGAATATGGCACTTGAGGTCAACACGTATTATGGAAACCCCACTTTCCAATTCTGGAAACATACCGCCAAAACCCGGCACAAGACCGCCCCTGCAACTCAGCGGCCTGGACTTCAAATTGCTGCGGGTGTTCAAGGCTGTGGTCGAAGCGGGCGGCTTCAGCGCGGCGCAGAATGAGCTGAATGTGGGCCTGGCGGCGATCAGCAAGCAGATTTCCGACCTGGAAATCCGCATCGGCATGCGCCTGTGTACGCGGGGGCGGGAAGGGTTTGGCCTGACCGAAGAAGGCAAATTAGTCTATCAAGCGTCCATAGAGCTATTTGCCTCGGTGGACAGTTTCAGAGACAAGCTTAGTTCGGCGCAGAATGAACTGATTGGCGACCTTAGTGTGGGCGTTATTGATAACACCGTATCGGACGTTAATTCACCGCTGATTAAAGCGCTGGGAAAACTACATACAGAATCGCCAAAAATAAGATTACGCCTACATGCCTCGCAACTGGACGAAGTTGAACGAGGCGTGGTGGAAGGGCGGCTGATTGTCGGTATCGTGCCGGTGTACCAGCGCCGGGAAGAATTCGATTATTTCCCGCTCTACGAAGAAAGGTCCCACGCGTACTGCGCCGTCGGGCATCCGCTGTTCGACGCGAGCAACATCAACGCAGATGTGTTGCGCCAGCATGAAGTGGTCAATCATCGGTACGCGATCCACAGCGACAAGGCCAACTTCGTCAGCTACGACAGCCAGTCCGCGTCGGCCTCACAAGTTGAAGCCGTGGCCATCCTCATCCTCACCGGCCGCTTCCTGGGCTTCCTCCCGGAACACTACGCCGCGCCGCTGGTGAGGGAAGGGCGCCTGCGCGTGTTATGCCCGGAGCAGATCCACCTGAGCACGCCGTTCAACGTCATCCTCAAACACAACACCCCGCGCAGCCCGCTGGTAAAAGCCTTCGCAACGGCACTGGGCGTGGATCTCAAAGCGCCCATCCAGTGAATTCACACCACCCTTAGAGCCTACAGAGATCCCCTGTGGGAGCTTGCGCGATCACCGCAGTTGTTTGCGCTTCTTCTTCGCATGAAAATGCCGAAAATGCGCATCCTGCGCCGCCGCCAACAACTCCCGATCCCCGCGCGTATCACCCCAGGCCCTGAGCCGATACTCCCCCAGATCCCCATAAACCGCCTCAAGCCGAAGCACCTTATTCTCACACCGGCAATTATTCCCTGTGAGCTTGCCGGTCAACACCCCGTCAACCACCTCAAGCTCAGTGCCAATCAACCTGATCCCAAGCCGATCCGCAAACGGCTGCAACACCAACGCCGGCGACGCCGAACACAGCGTCACCACCGCCCCGGATTTCACCTCATCGGCCACCGATTGCAGTCCGGTTGGGCGCATCAACTTGTTCCAATACGCCTGGCAGTATTCCTCAGCTTTCTGCTGAACCCACGCCTTGTCCACGCCGGTCATAAAGGTGCGGATCAACTGCGCCTTTAGCTCATCACGGCTGATGACGCGCAGCAGAAACTGCGCGCCAGGCACCGCCAGCTTCACCATCCTGCGCACGAATTCGCCTTTACCAAAGGCGAACTTCAGGAACGGCACGAAACTGTCGTGGTGGGTCAGGGTGCCGTCGAAGTCAAAGACGGAAAGTACTTTGGCATCCAAGGGGCCGGATTCGAGCATGTCTGGGTTCACGGGCGGGTCTCGGTCCTATCTACTATTTTTTGGAAGGTGCATCTGCTCTGACAGCAGGAGTTTACTCCGGTATCAATCTGTTGATTTTGGAGTAAAGCCCTTTGGTGAAAACATCCCGGTCGCTCGACCGGTGACACCGCTGATGGCAATTGGGGCACAAGGCTACAGCATTGGTGATGCGATCCGAACCCTTCTGGGCGAGGTGCTTGACGTGATGTACTTCAAGAAATGGCTGACCGTCGACCTCGAAAGGCGCGTTCGAGCCGCAACCTTCGCAGATGCCATCGACCTCATTCAATACCCAAGCGCGTACTTTGGGATCGCGAACATAAGCGGTACCGACAACGGACACTTTCTGTGGCTTCGCAATTCCTTCCGGCACCTTATCGATTGGCCGCTGCAGTAGCTTGGAGGCTCGGCGGACGAGGGTTTGCTCATCTGCAGTTTGGGCTGTTTCATCTGATTCAAATATACGAAGCGCGGTGAGAACTTTGCGAATCTGTTGTTCTACTCCCGAGCCCACGTTCTTTGCAGGTTTGTATCCCTTGATCCGGTCCAGGCCCATTTGGACCAGAACCGCAGAAATATTCTGCATACGAAATTCGATAGAGCCTTCTGTGCGGCCTGCGATTGGTCCCTGACGTAGCAAGCGGTTCTCATAGGCTTTGTTAAAACGTTGGCCGCTTTTTTCCCAGGCCAACATTTTCAAGTAAGCCTCTACCGCTGCGGCTAACTCCGCGTCGTCCCAGTCCGTTTTATCTTTTGTGATATCCATGCAGTCGCCAAAGGTAGAAAACCTTCGGACGATACTGAGTGGCCACTAACGCGTCCACGAAATTTCCTACCTGCCTGTCGGATTTGGCCTTCTGCAAATACAAAAAAGCCCTGATCAAGTCAGGGCTTTTTAGTTAGCTTAGGAATCAATCCCAGCTCAGCGCACCACCAGTCTGGTACTCGATCACACGGGTCTCGAAGAAGTTCTTCTCTTTCTTCAAGTCCATGATCTCGCTCATCCACGGGAACGGATTCGTCGTCCCTGGATACTCTTCCTTCAACCCAATCTGCGACAAACGACGGTTCGCGATGAACTTGAGGTAGTCCTCCATCATCGCCGCATTCATGCCGAGTACACCGCGTGGCATGGTATCGCGAGCATATTCAATCTCCAGCTGAGTCCCTTGCAAGATCATCTGGGTCGCTTCTTCCTTCATTTCAGCATCCCACAGATGCGGGTTTTCGATTTTGATCTGGTTGATCACATCGATACCGAAGTTCAGGTGCATCGACTCATCGCGCAGGATGTACTGGAACTGCTCGGCCACGCCGGTCATTTTGTTGCGACGGCCCATGGACAGAATCTGGGTGAAGCCGCAGTAGAAGAAGATGCCTTCCAGGACGCAGTAGTAGGCGACCAGGTTACGCAGCAGCTCTTTGTCGGTCTCGACGGTGCCGGTTTCGAACTTCGGATCGGAGATCGAGCGGGTGTACTTCAAGCCCCAGGCGGCCTTTTTGGCGACCGACGGAATCTCGTGGTACATGTTGAAGATCTCGCCTTCATCCATGGCCAACGATTCGATGCAGTACTGGTAGGCGTGGGTGTGGATCGCTTCTTCGAAGGCCTGGCGCAGGATGTACTGGCGGCACTCCGGGTTGGTGATCAGGCGGTACACGGCCAGGACCAGGTTGTTCGCGACCAACGAATCCGCAGTGGAGAAGAAGCCGAGGTTGCGCATCACGATGCGGCGTTCGTCGTCGGTCAGGCCTTCGGGGTTTTTCCACAGGGCGATGTCGGCGGTCATGTTGACCTCTTGCGGCATCCAGTGGTTGGCGCAGCCGTCGAGGTATTTCTGCCAGGCCCAGTCGTACTTGAACGGCACGAGTTGGTTGAGGTCGGCGCGGCAGTTGATCATGCGCTTTTCGTCAACGGCGACACGGGCGGCGGAGCCTTCGAGCTCAGCGAGGCCTTCGGCGACGTCGAGTTTGTCGAGGGCGGCCTTGGCGCGGATGATCGCGGCGGAGTCGCTGGCGGTCACGTTGCGGGCTTCAAGGGCGGCGGCAGCGCCGGCGCCGTCGAGGCGGTCCATGTTGGCTTCGGTGGCGTGGCCGGCGTTGGCGCCTCGAATGACTACGTCACCGGTGTCTGGTTGATCTGCTTCATCCCAACTCAGCATTGAATTGCTCCTTCCTGGTCCGTTTGACGGCGTGACCGCGTTCAAAAATGTGCGTTTTGCAGGCTTCAAGGCATTGAAATACTGCGCATAGTGTGGTCGAGATACTGCGTTCCTGCACACTATGTAGTGGTTGTCTGTGTTTGTGGGCACACTATATGGTGTGTGTTAACGATGGTCAACGCGTAGGAAGGGTCTGATGGTCGCAGGGCCATGACCAAAACTCACACCCCCATGACTTTTAATGGTTACGGCCGCCGCCTGCGCCAGTGCTAAAAATTCGCCAACCAGCTCCCCATAACAAAAAAGAGCGTTTGCGAAATGAAAGCACTTGATCTGTACATCGGCGAAGGCTTCGAAGGCCCAGGCGTCAATGCTGCCCACATCAACATCCTCATCGGCCCGCGCAACGGCCCGGCCGGCCAGGCGTTCGCCACCAGCCTGGCATCCCCAAGCCAGGGCCATTGCCCGTTCATGGTGATTGCCCAGCCGAACATCCCGGTCAAACCCATGACCCTCTACGTCAACAAGGCCGCCATTGGCAGCGACCTGCACGGCAATGCCACCTGGGGCGCGTCCCAGGCCGGGATCGCCAAGGCGGTGCTCGAAGCCTTGCTCGACGGCACCCTGCCGCCGGAAGCCGAAGACGAGTGGGCCATCGTCACCGCCAACTGGGTCAACCCGGCCTGCGATGACCTGGATGCGGTCTACCTCAACAACTACAACGCCTGCCGCACGGCGATCCGTGCCGCCCTGACCGGCCTGCCGCAGACCGCGCAACTGGCGGACGTGGTCAACCACATCAGCAACCCTTTCTACACGCCAAAAGCCTGAGGACATCCCCATGCAATACATTCGTTTGGGCAACTCCGGCCTGCAAGTCTCCCGCCTGTGCCTGGGCACCATGAACATGGGCACCCCGGACTGGAAACCGTGGATCTTCGATGAGAAACAAAGCGAGCCCATCGTCGCCCACGCCCTGGCCAACGGCGTCAACTTCATTGACCTGGCCGACTTCTACTCTGCCGGTGTCGGCGAGGAAGTGGTGGGGCGCATCCTCAAGCGCGTTGCGCGCCGTGAAGACATTGTGGTCACCACCAAGGTCGGCTATGGCACCCGCAGCGGCATCAATGCCAGCGGCCATTCACGCAAACACATCATGGACAGCATCGACGCGTCCCTGAGCCGCCTGGGCATGGATTACGTCGATGTGTTCATGCTGCATTACTTCGACGTGCACACCCCGGTGGAAGAAACCATGGGCGCCCTCAACGACATCGTGCGTTCCGGCAAGGCCCGCTACATCGGCGTGTCTACCATGCTCACCGGGCAACTGGCGAAAATTCTCATGGCCTGCGAGCGCAATGGCTGGGTCAAGCCGATCAACATGCAGCTGCAACTGAACTGCGCCTACCGCGAAGAAGAGCGCGAGATGATCCCGTTCTGCCGCGACCAGGGCCTGGGCGTCTCGGTGTTCAGCCCGCTGGCCCGTGGCCTGCTCACCGGTGAAGTGCAGTCGACCCGCAACCAGACCGACTTCTTCACCCAACAGATGTACAGCGACCAGGCGTCCTTCGACATCGCCCACTCGGTACAACGTGTGGCCCGTGCCCGTGGCGTGTCGAATGCGCAGATCGCCCAGGCGTGGGTGGCCAATCACCCGGGTGTGGACGTGATGCTGGTGGGCGCCGACACCACCGAACAGTTTGACAGCGCGCTCGCCGCCCTCGACACCCAACTCGACGCCGAAGAACTGCACGAACTGGAACGCAACTACACACCGTGCGACGTGATCAACGACTACACCGCCGGCAAACGCATTTTGCGCAGCGCCCGTCCGGGCCTGGATCGCTTTAACCTGATAGAGGCCGTGGCATGAACCCGCTGATTCGCACAGGCAATTTCATCGATGGCCAATGGTCCAGCGGTGGGCCGGTTTACCCGGTGCTCAACCCGGCCAATGGCGCGCAGATCGTCGAGGTACAACGCGCTGGAGCCGAAGAAACCAACCTGGCCATTGCCGCCGCCAACCGTGCGTTGCCGGCCTGGCGCAAGCTCACTGCCAAGGAACGCAGCCAACGCCTCAAGCGCTGGAGCGACTTGATGCTGAGTAACCAGAAGGACCTGGCGCACCTGCTCAGCCTGGAGCAGGGCAAGCCACTGGCCGAAGCCATGGGCGAAGTGGTCTACGCGGCGAGCTTCCTGGAGTGGTTCGCCGAAGAAGCCAAGCGTGCCTATGGCGACGTGATCCCGAGCCACAAGGCTGATGCACGGATCATCGTGACCAAGGAAGCCATCGGCGTGGTCGCGGCGATCACCCCGTGGAACTTCCCGCTGGCCATGGTCACCCGCAAGGTTGGTCCGGCGCTGGCGGCGGGGTGCACGATGATCCTCAAACCGTCGGAAGAAACCCCGTTGTCGGCCTTCGCCCTGGCGGTGTTGGCGGAGCAGGCCGGAATTCCCGCCGGCGTGTTCAACATCGTCTCCGGCGATGCCGTGGCCATCGGCGGCGCGTTGCAAGCCTCCAGCGTGGTACGCAAGTTGTCGTTCACCGGCTCCACCCGCACCGGCAAACTGCTGATGCGCCAGGCTGCGGACACCTTGAAAAAGGTCTCGCTGGAACTGGGGGGCAATGCGCCCTTTATCGTGTTTGACGACGCCGACCTGGACGCCGCCGTCAAAGGCGCCATGGCCTCCAAGTTCCGCAACACGGGCCAGACTTGCGTCTGCGTCAACCGCTTCTTTATCCAGGACGGTGTGTACGACGCGTTCACCCGCAAACTGGCTGAAGCGGTGTCCGCGATGCGCGTCGGCAGCGCCCTGGACGGCGAAACCGAACAGGGCCCGCTGATCAACGCTGCCGCGTTGGCCAAGGTTGAAGCCCACGTGGGTGACGCCCTGGAGAAAGGCGCCAAGCTGCTGTGCGGCGGCCGTCGACACGCCTTGGGCGGCACGTTCTTTGAACCGACCATCCTCACCGAAGCCCACGGCGAGATGCTGATCGCCCAGGAAGAAACCTTCGGCCCGGTGGCGGCCTGCTTCCGCTTCACCGATGAAGCCGAAGTGCTGCAGAGGGCCAATGACACGCCGTTCGGTTTGTCTGCCTACTTCTATAGCCGCGACATCGGCCGGGTATGGCGGATGGCCGAAGGTCTGGAAGCGGGCATGGTGGGGATCAACGAAGGGATCATCTCCACTGAAGTCGCACCCTTTGGCGGGATCAAGGAATCGGGCCTGGGCCGAGAAGGTTCCAGGTACGGGCTGGAGGATTACCTGGAGATCAAGTACCTGTTGATGGGCGGCCTCTAAATACGGTCAACCAAACAACACAGATTCCTGTGGGAGCTGGCTTGCCTGCGATAGCGGTCTGTCAGACTCCCATGATCAACCTGAGCCACCGCTATCGCAGGCAAGCCAGCTCCCACAAAAAAAGCCCACACACCATCACCCTCGGCTTGCCCGCTGTTACTCCGTCAAAAACAAAAAAATGGAGAACACCATGTCCACTCAATCCATCAAAATCGACGATCTGCCGATCGGTCGCTTCCACCTTAAAATCGCCGGCCTGACCTTCGGCGCGCACTTCACCGACGGCTATATCCTTGGCCTGATCGGCATCGCCTTCACCTTGCTCAGCCCCCAGATGCAGCTGGACGCCTTCTGGCAAGGCCTGATCGGCGCCTCGGCCCTGATCGGGTTGTTTATGGGCAGCCTGTTTTTCGGCTGGATCTCCGACACCCTCGGCCGGCAGAAAATCTTTCTGGTCAGCTTCGTCCTGATTACCGTCGCCTCGGTGATGCAGTTCTATGCCGAAACCGCCATGGGCCTGTTCCTCTGTCGGGTGCTGATCGGCATCGGCCTGGGCGGCGATTTCAGCGTCGGCCACGCCATGCTCGCCGAGTTCTCCCCGAAGAAACATCGTGGCGTGCTGCTCGGCTCGTTCAGCGTGGTGTGGACCGTTGGCTACGTGGCCGCCACCTTCGTCGGCACCGCCATGCTCAGCCTCGGTGATGACGCCTGGCGCTGGATGCTGGCGTCGTCGGCGATTCCCGCCGGGCTGATCCTGATCGCCCGCATCGGCACCCCCGAATCGCCGCGCTGGCTGGTCAATCAAGGCCGGATTGCCGAGGCCCGGGCCATCGTCAAAAAGCACCTCGGCGAACATGTGGTACTCGACGAAGAACCCTCGACGCAAACCCGCTCGGGCTACGGCGTGCTGTTCAGCCGCGAATACCGCAAGCGCACCGCGTTCAATTGCCTGTTCTTCGTGTGCATCGTGATGCCGTACTTCGCGATCTACACCTTCCTGCCGTCGATCCTGCAGAAAATGGGCCTGGCCGAAGGCTTTGGTACGGAGCTGATGCTCAACCTGCTGCTGATCATCGGCGCCCTGATCGGTATCTGGTGCACCGTGAAATTCTCCCGGCGCGGGTTCCTGATCAACTCGTTCATCATCCTTGCGGCGGCGCTGTTCCTGCTGGCGGTGTTGCCGGGCAGCATGGCGTGGCTGATGGTGCTGACGTTTGGAGTATTCACCCTGGTGCTGTCGGCGGTGAGCAACCTGGTGGGCGTCTTCCCGGCGGAGAGCTTTCCGACTGAAGTGCGGGCCAGCGGGATTGGCCTGGCCACGGCCGTCAGCCGCCTGGGTTCAGCGGTGAGCACCTTCCTGCTGCCGGTGAGCGTGGCCGGGATCGGCCTGAGCCCGACCATGGGCATCCTCGCTGCAATCCTGGTGTTGGGCGCGATCATCTCCTGGGCCTGGGCGCCGGAAACCAAGGCGCTGACGTTGAGCCAGGCGTGCAAGGCCGAAGCCCCGGTGTCAGGGATTACTCACCCGGTTCAACCACTGCGTAAACAGGCACACCTTGGATAAGCCCTGCTTGTCACTCGCCACATCCAGCCAATAGCCATACGGGCCGATCACCTCCACCGGGGTGATCGGCAGCAGGCTGCCATTCGCCAGTTCGCGCTCGATCATCTGCCGGTCGATCACCGCCAGCCCACCGCCTGCCAGGGCGGTGTGGATCACCTGGTCCAGGGTGCTGAATTCCAGGCCCTGGTCCGCATCGATATCCTCACGGCCCATGGCCGCCAGCCAGTTTTCCCAGACCTTCAAGCGCTTGCCGTCGTGCAGGATGTGCAGCAGCGGAAAGCGCCGCAGGTCAGGCGGCTGACCGTCGCTGAACAGTTCCGGGCTGGCGACGGCGATGTGGCGCTCCATCACCAACAACTCACTGCTGCAATGGGGCGCCGGTTCCAGGCCGAAGCGGATCTGGCAGTCGATTTCCGCGAGGCTCGCGTGGCTGTTCTGGTGGGTGACGCTGAGGTTGATGTCGGGGTAACGCTCGCAAAACCGGCGCAGGTGGGCGGACAGCCAGCGGGTGGCCCAGGTCGGCGGCGCAACGATACGCAGGCGCTGGCGCAGGTTGGGCACGCGCACGGCTTGCAAGGCGCGTTCGATATGGTCGAAGGCGTCGCTCAGGTGCGGGGAAAGGGCGAAGCCGGCTTCGGTCAGGGACAGGCCCTGGGGCGTACGGATGAAGAGGGCGACGCCGAGGTAGTCTTCCAGTTGCTTGATCTGGCGGCTGACGGCGCCCTGGGTGACGTTGAGGCCCACCGCCGCCTGGCTGAAGCTGCGGTGGCGGGCGACTTCTTCGAAGACCCGGAGCATGTTGAGGGCGGGCAGTTGGCGCATGAAAGGGATTCCACACCTGTTGTTTTTAGGGTGTTGGTACTGACGCTATCGCAGGCAAGCCAGCTCCCACATTTTGACCGCGGCGCCGATCAAATGTGGGAGCTGGCTTGCCTGCGATGAGGCCAGTTAAAGCGCTACAGAGCTTAAGTCAGAAGTAGTAGCCAATGTTCATATACAACTGATTCTCCCACTGGTTACTCCCCCCGGCCCCCAGACTCTCGGTATAGCTGCTCCCACCAATATACGGATCGTTCTTGCCGATCAACCACTCTGTCGCTACCCACAATTTGCTGACGGAAAACGACGTCCCCAGGATCACCCGCTGCGAGGTCTTGAACTGATCCTCGGACTTGTCAAACGCACTGTAGTTGGCATACAGCTTCACGCCGCTGATCTGGTCAAACAGGTACTTGCCGCCCACGTCATAGCTCAGGTCTGCCACATACAAATTACCCCGGCTGGCCACGTTGAACGTGCCGTCGTAACCGCCCAGCGTCACCACGCTGTCGGTGCCCGGGTTACGCGGTGACATCTGCTGCCGTGCCGCCTGCAATTGCACACCCCAAGGGCCGTTCTTGCCCAGGTAGTGGATAGCCACCGCGTTGCGCCGGCCATCGTTGTTGGTGTCCTTGTTTTCCAGGGTGGAGGTCAGGCCGGACAGCCCGACTTCCGACTTCCAGTTACCCAGGTCCATGGCCTTGGCCACACGCACCACCACGGTGTTGCGTTCCTGGTTGTTGCTGCCGTCGCCCACATAGCTGTCGGCTTCGGAGATCACGCTGGAATAGGTCACGCCCTTGCTCGTACCTTTGCCTTGCCACGCCGGGCGCAGGTAGTAACCGGCCTGGATGTTCCAGTCGCCGCTCTGCTGGATGTACTTGGCGCCGACCTGCTGCACATCTTCCAGGCCAATGACGTTGCCCAGGGTTTCGTAGAAGGTGCTGCCGAAGTACGGCTGCAAGCCAAACGGCACGGTGTTCAGACCCACCTGCACCTGCTGGTCGGGGTTGAACTTGTAGCCGACCCAGGCGAACTTGGCGAACTGGATATCGCCGTAGTTCTTGGTGTACTGGTACGGGTACGAGCGCCCGTAGAACCGGTACTGCGCCTCGCCGATCCAGGTGTCGGAGTTGTACTTGGCGCTGAGGAACGCGGTGTCGAGGCCGAACTTCTGGATGCCGCGATCCGGGTCGTAGTCCCAACGGGCGCGCACGGCACCACCGAGGTCCAGGTTGTCGGTGACTTGAATGGCCATGGCCGGTGCCGCAAGGGCGCCGAGCACAGGGACCAGAGCGATGTATCGAAGGGTTGGTCGCATGGTTTTGCTCTCGTTATTGGTTATTTTTTGGCAACAGCAGCCCCTTGCCGCAACGAACGCTGCGACGCGGGGTAAAGGGTTGACTCACTGGGCCTGGGGGCGAATCAGCCGCAGCGGCGGGCCGGCGGCGGGCAGCTCCGAGGCGCCGGGGGCGGCGGCCAGCAAGGTCTGGGTGTAGGTGTTTTGGGGCCGCAGCAGTACCTGTTCGGCGGTGCCGTACTCCACGACTTCGCCCTGGCGCATCACCGCGATGTAGTCGCTGATCTGCGCCGCCACCCGCAGGTCGTGGGTGATAAACAGGATGCTCAGGTTCAGCCGCTGCTGCAGTTCGGCCAACAGTTCCAGCACCTGTTTTTGCACCGACACATCCAGGGCCGATACGCTCTCATCGGCGATCAACACTTCCGGGCGCATCGCCAGGGCGCGGGCGATGCCGATGCGCTGGCGCTGGCCGCCGGAGAACTGCCGGGGCTTGCGCTTGAGGGCGTCGCGCTTGAGACCCACCTGTTCCAGCAGGTCACCGGCTTCGGCCCACGCATCCTTGGCCGACAACCCGCGCAGTTGCGCAGCACGGGCGATGATGTCGCCTACCCTGTGCCGGGGATTGAGGGAACCGTAGGGGTCCTGGAAAATCATCTGGATACGCCGCCGATTGGCCGCCAGCGCCGAGCCGCGCAGGGCCAGGAAATCGGTGTCGCCGACCCACACATGGCCGCTGTCGCTGTCCACCAGGCGGATCGCGGCTTTGACCAAGGTGCTTTTGCCCGAGCCCGACTCACCGACAATCGCCAGGGTCTTGCCCCGTGGCAGCTGCAGCGAGACATTGCGCAAGGCCGCCACCGAGCTGCCACCAACGGTGTAGGTCTTGGTCAGGTGCTCGATGCGCAGTGCCATCTCGCCGTCGGCACTCGGCGTGTGCAACTCCGGATGCAGCGCCGGCACGGCGGCGATCAGCTTGCGGGTGTAGGCGTGGGCCGGTGTATTCAGCACCTGGTCGCGCTCGCCGATTTCCACCAGCCGGCCGCCTTCCATCACCGCGATACGGTCGGCGATCTGCGCGACCACGCCGAAGTCATGGGTGATAAACAGAATGCCGTGCTGCCCGCGACCGCGCAGCTCACGCACCAGTTTCAGCACCTGGGCCTGAGTGGTCACGTCCAGCGCGGTGGTGGGTTCGTCGGCGATCAGCAAATCCGGGTTCATCGCCAGCGCCATGGCAATCACCACCCGCTGGCATTGGCCACCGGACAACTGGTGGGGAAAGCTGTTGGCGATGCGCGGCGGGTCCGGCAGCTGGGTCGATTCCAGCAACGCCAACATGCGCTCGCGGCGTTCGGCTGCCGGCATCTGCGGCGCGTGAATATCGAAGATTTCCTCAACTTGCTTGCCGATGCGGATCGCCGGGTTCAGCGCGGCCATGGGCTCCTGGAAAATCATCGCGATGCGGTTGCCCCGCAACTGGCGCAACCGTTCCTCATCGAGGGTACAAATATCATCGCCAAGAAAGTCGATCACGCCTTCGGTATGCCGCAAGCCCTTGGCGTAGTCGCCCATGATTGCCGCCGACAGCACCGATTTACCGGAGCCGGACTCACCGATCACGCAGAGGATTTCGCCCTTGCGCACCTCCAGGCTGATGCCCTGCACCGCATGGCTGCGGTCGGCGCCGGCGGGCAGTTCGATGGACAGGTTCTCTACCCGCAGCACTTGTGTGTGGTTCATGCTCAAGTCCTTGCGCCTTTCTGGGCGTGTTCATCCAGGCCGTCCGCCAACAGGCTCAGGCCCAGCATCAGGGTGGAGATGGCGATGCACGGAAAGATCACCAGGTGCGGGAAGGCGATAGCCATGGCGCGGCCATCGTTGATCATGCCGCCCCAGTCCGGGGTCGGTGGCGGCAGGCCCAGGCCGAGGAAGCCCAGGGCGCCGATCATGATCGCGGTGTAGCCGATGCGCAGGCAGAAATCGACGATCAGCGGCCCGCCGCAGTTGGGCAGGATTTCCACCAGCATGATCCGCAGCGACCCTTCGCCCTGGGTGATGGCGCTGAGCACGTAGTCTCGGGAACGAATGTCGATGGTCAGGGCGCGCATGATCCGGAAGATCGCCGGCGCGCTGGTGAAGGTCACCGCAATCAGGATATTCAGGGCCGAAGCACCGAGGGCGATGATGATCACGATGTACAACACCAGCACCGGGAACGACAGCACCGTGTCCGCGACATACGACAGCACGCTGTCGACCCAGCCGTTGAAGTAACCGGCGCACAGGCCCATGGCGATGCCGACGGCAAAGGCGGTGAGGGTGGCAAGGATCGACCAGAACAACACGGTGCGGGTGCCCCAGATCAGCCGCGAGAGAATGTCGCGGCCAATCATGTCGGTGCCCAGCAGAAAGCTCTGGCCGTTGTCGCCGGCAGTCATTGGGGTGAGCAAGGGCGTGAAGCTTTCCAGCGGGTCATGGGGCGCGATCCACGGGGCGAACAGCGCGATCAGCACCCAGCCGCCCACCAGCAGCAAACCCAGCAAGGCCAACGGATGTTTGAAGGAATGCAGCAGGTTCATTGGGCGCCTCCGCCGAGACTGCGCAGGGTGATGCGCGGGTTGAGCCAGGTGTAGGCCAGGTCCGAGAAGATCTTGGTGATGCCCACCACCACCGCACTGACCATCGCGCAGGCTTCGATCAGGTACACGTCATGGTTCAGCGAGGCGGTGTAGAGCAGCGAGCCGAAGCCCTTGTAGGCGAAGAACACCTCCACCACGATCACGTTGGACAGCAACCACGGGATGTACAGCATGATCACCGTGACCGGCGCGATCAGCACATTGCGCAGGGCGTGACGCAGCACGATGCGTGAGGTCGACGCACCCTTGAGCCGCGCGGTGCGGATGTACGGCGCCTGCATCACTTCCACCATCGAGGCCCGGGTAATCCGCGCCAGATAGCCGATGCCGAACAGGCACAGCACCATCAGTGGCAGCACCAATTGCACGGCGCTGAAGCCTTCGCTCATGCTGCTCACACCGGGCAGCCAGTTGAGCCAGAACACAAAGATCGCCGAGACGAATACCGCGCTGGCAAAGTCGGGAATCGAGGTGGTGACGATCGACAGGAACGACACCAGGCGGTCCAGCGCCGAGCCCTGGCGAATCCCGGCAAGCACGCCCAGGGTCAACGCCACCGGCACCATCACCAGCAAGGCCAGGCCGGCCAGGGTCAGGGTTTGCGCGAGGTTCGGCAGCAGCAGCTTGATCACCGATTCGCGAAAGTACACCGAGGTGCCCCAGTCACCGCTGACAAAGTCCTTGAGCCACACCAGGTAGCGCCACACAAAGGGTTGGTTGTAGCCATGTTCCACCAGCCACGCCGCACGCTGGTCGGCGGCGGAGTAGGGGCCGAGGACGTTGATGGCGACGTCTTCGATATTCAGTTCCAGGGCCAGGAACACGATCAGTGACACCGACAGCAGGGTCGCCACCAGCGCCAATAACTTGCGCATAAGAAAATGAGCCATGGGTGCATGCTCCGACTGTTCAAGGGATGCCTGCCCGCGTACGGGCAGGGAGGAGGGCGCGGCTAACTCAAGCGCTCATCCACACACTGTCCATGGGGTAGAAGTCGGACGGGTGCACCTGGAAGCCCTGGACCTTTTTGCTCACGGCGGTGAACTTGTCGCCCCAGAACGGCTGCACGATCACGCACGCGTCCTGCAGGATGCGCTCGACGTTTTCCATCGCCAGCGCACGCTGTTTCGGGTCGATAATGCCCATGGCCTTGTCCAGCGCGGCATCGAACGCCGGGTCGCTGTAATGGCTTTCGTTCCAGGCACCACCGCCACGGTAGGCCAGCTCCAGGGACATCACACCGAGCGGGCGATGGGCCCAGTAGGTGAGGCTGAAGGCGGCCTTGTCCCAGATCGGCCAGTACTGCGCGGCGGGGATCACTTTGAGGTTGATGCGGATCCCGGCTTCCAGGCAGTTCTGCTGCAGGATCTGCGCGCAGTCCTGCTCATAACGGCCCTGGGTGTTGCCGACGATCAGGTCGATGTCGATGCCGTTCGGGAAACCGGCCTCGGCCAGCAGCTTCTTCGCCGCCGCCACGTCGCGGTTGCGCTTGGGCAGCGGGAAATATTCGGGGTGGGAGGGCGCCACGTGATGGTCTTCACCGAGGGTGCCCATGCCGCGATAGGCGATCTTCAGCATCTGCGCGTTGTCGGCGCACAGCACCACGGCCTTGCGGATGCGCAGGTCGGTGAACGGCTTCTGGTCGCAGGCCATGCGCATCACCACGGTTTGCGCGGATTTGCAGGTGAGCAACTGCGCGCCGGGCAAACGCTTGGCCAGGTCCAGTTCGGCCACGGTCACGCGGTACAGCACGTCCACTTGCCCGGCTTGCAGGGCAGCGAGGTGGGTGGACACGTCGGTGCCCATGTCCACGTAGCGCAGCTCGTCGAGATTCGCCGGCTTGCCCCAGTAGTCGGCGCGCTTGGCGAAGGTTGCCTGCTTGTTGACGGCAAACGACACCAGCTTGAACGGCCCGGTGCCCAGCGGGTTTTTTGCCCAGTCGTCACCGGCCTTGAAGCTGCGGTGCACGATGGCGCAGGTGAAGGCGTTGAGCATTTCCGGGATCGCCAGGATCGGCCGCTTGAGCACCAGGCGGAACTGGAACTCGCTGACTTTCTCGAAGGCCTTGATGTCCTGGAACGCGGTGCGGTTCACCGACTTGGAGTCGGCGGCAATCCAGCGTTCGATGTTGTGCTGCACGTCGTCGACGTTGAAGGTGTCGCCGTTGCTCCACTTCACGTTCTGGCGCAGGTTGAAGGTCCAGGTGGCGAGGTCTTCCGACGGGCTCCAGCTCTCGGCGAGGTACGGGTGGGTGATGTTCTCGGCGTCGACCCAGGTCAGGTATTCCACCGAGTTGCGCAACAGGTTCGAGGCTTCGATCCAGGTGATCAGCATCGGGTCCTGGATTTCCTGGATGGCGCAGGCAAACCGCAGGCTGCCGCCCTGGCGCGGCTCGGCGGCCTGGGCGTTGTTACCCAACAGTGCGGAGCCGAGAAAGGTGCTGGCACTGGCGACGGTAATGCCCAGCAGCGCGGCCGTGCGCAAGAATTGGCGGCGATTGATTTCGCCGCTTTGGACTTGGGCACACAGATCATTTACGGCTGGATGCGGCGCGGCGCCGTCCAGGGTAGTCAACTCTTTCATAAGCCTCTCCGGTACTTGCGAATATGCGTTTTTGTTGAACCGCAAGGGTCAGTGGCAAGCGCCGCGAAGGCGCAGCCGGGACCTCTGTGAAGCCGGCAGAAGAACAAGGCGCAACGAAGTCGGGAGGGTGGCAATGGGATAGGACATAGGGCAGCTCTCATGTTGTTTTTATTAGAGATGCCCGCAGTTTTGTCATTTGCGCAAAGATCGACAAACGACAAATTCTGCGTTGGAACGTTCTATAAATGCATGTTACATGTCCTGATCGTTCCCACGCTCAGCGTGGGAATGCCGCCCCGGACGCTCCGCGTCCCCTTGCGCAACGGTGACGCAGAGCGTCACGGGATGCGTTCCCACGCTGAGCGTGGGAACGATCATCTAGCGCGACAACAGGCGCGGGTCGAACGGGTAATCGGAGAGCAGCTCGATGCCGTGTTCGTGGATGTAGATCTGTTCTTCCAGCTTCACCCCTTCGCCGCCGTCGTCATGGCCGATGTAGCTTTCCACGCAGATGGTCATGCCGGCTTCGAACACGCCGTCGTAGCCCAGGGCATCAATGTCTTCGCGGTGCACCACGTAGGGGTATTCACCGGTCATGCCCACCCCGTGCACGAGGGCGAAGTAACGGTTGTTTTTGTAATGCTCGGGAATCTTCCAGGCCAGTTCCGCGTACTCCTTGAAACTGCGCCCGGCCTTGAGCATTTCCATGTTGGTTTGCACCTGCTCGTAGGCCAGCTTGTACAGCTCCTGCTGCTTGGTGGTGGCGGCCTGTTCGCCACAGAGAAAGGTCCGCGAGAAGTCCGCGTAGTAGCCGAAACGCCCGACCACGTCGGTGTCCAGCGCCACCAGGTCACCGGCTTCGATGGGCCGGGTGCTGCATTCCTGGAACCACGGGTTGGTGCGTGGTCCGGAGGACAACAGACGGGTCTCGACGTAGTCCCCGTCGGTGGCGATCACATGCTGGTGCAGGTGCGACCACAGTTCGTTCTCGCTGATGCCGGGGGTGAGTTTGCTTTCCATCAGGCGCACGCCGGCTTCGGTGGCACGCAGGCTGGCGCGGATCATCTTGAGTTCGTTCGGCACCTTGATGCAGCGCGCGCGTTCCAGGGGTTCCTGGGCATCGAAAATCTGATAGCCGAGCTTTTGCAATTCGAAGGCCGCAGCCGAGGTCGCGCTTTCAATGGCGATGCGTTTGCCACCGCCGCATTGGCGCACCAGCTCATCGATTTCGGCGGCCCAGTCGGCGGTGACGTTGCCCAGGAAACTTTCGCAGAAGTAATAGGAGATGGCCTTGGCCGGGCGCACTTCGTCGACGGTGTTGAGGGTTTCGGCCAGGTGCAGGCAGCCACCGAATTCAAACACCACCACCGGGCCTTCTGCCGGGATAAACGCATAGCGGGCGGGGTTGCGCGCCGAGTACACCTGCATGTTGCGCGAGCCGGTGGCGTAGCGCATGTGGGTGGGGTCGAACAGCACGCAGGCGGCGTAGTCGCGTTTTTTCAGTTCGTTGCGTACCCGTTGCAGGCGGTCCAGCTGGATCTGCTGGATCTCGTCATAGGTAGGTTCGCAATCGGCGGGGTTGCGGTTGGGGCCGGACAGACTCATGGGGTGTTCCTCGCAGGGCAAATACGGTTTTTAGTTTTTTTGAGGGGGTGAATCAGTCGAGCAACTGGTCGCTGCGGACCAGGTTGCGTTCGGCTTGCAGATGGGCTTCGGACAGGCGTCCGTAAAGCTGCTTTGTGCGCTGGGCACGGCCGATGATTCCGGGCTTTTCGGAGTAGGCGAAAATCGCCGTGTTGCGCTCGGTGGTGCCTTCGACGCGGGTCACGCGGTGCACCGAGAAACGCCCTTTGAAGATCTGCAGGTCGCCGGGGTTGAGCTCCAGTTCCTGCACCCGCGAACGGTCTTCGCCACGTACTACTTTGCCCACGGCGCCGAGGTTTTCCTGGGTGCGCGAGCGAATCATCGGCGCGTACTCGAACAGGCCGCCGGCCTCGGGCTTCTGGGTCATCATGCTGACGATGAATTCGTTGGTATCGAAGTGCCAGGGCTGCTCGGTGCCTTCGGGCATCACGTTGATCACCAGCCCGGCGAACGGGTCGGCGTACTCGAAGATTTCCGGCTCATTGAGGCACGCACCGATAAAGCGTTTCATCATCGGCGATACGTACAGCCGGTGAATGATGGCGTCCGGGGCAATCATGTCGCGGGTCACAAAGCCGCTGGTGCGCTCCATGAACGTGCGGCGCGGGTCATCCTGGGGCAGGGAGGTGTCGTCTTCGGTGAAGTAGGCGTTGACCTTGCGCACCGAATAAAACGTCTTGCCCGACAGCGCCAAACCTTCCAGACGGGCCTGTTCCAGTGCCTCGGGGCGCAGGAAGTTCTTCAGCAGGCAGCAACCGTCTTCGGCCAGTTCGGCCCGCGCGTGTTCGATCAGGGCCTGTAATTGAACATGGCCCGAATCATGTATGGGGTACAGCTCGGTATTAATAATGTCGCTGATATCGCCCACTTCAGCGTCAGCAAGTTGAAGGCTCATGCAAGACTCCCGGAACTATCAGTTGGTGTTTTCTGGCTGAACCGATAGTTGCTGAACGAGGTGCAAAGTGGAAATTACAAGTTGTGATCGAATCCATCGGGGAGGGCGATAGTTATGTCGGGCGAACTGGATGGCACGCTGCTTAAAGTGTTTGTGGCAATTATTGAATGCCAGGGTTTCTCGGCCGCCGCCGAGCGCCTGCACAAAACCCAATCCACGGTCAGCCAGAGCCTGCAACGCCTGGAAGACATCGTTGGCACGCCGCTGATCCGCCGCACCAGCCGCTCGGTGGGCCTGACCCCCAGTGGTGAAACCTTTTTGATCTACGCCCGGCAGATCCTCAAGCTGCACAGCGAGGCCGTCAGCGCCGCGCAATTGCCCAACGAGCAGGTCTGCATCCACCTTGGCATGCCCGAGGACTACGCCGAATATTGCCTGGGCGGGATGCTCAAGGACTTCCAGGCGCAATTCGCCCAAGTACGCCCGGACGTGTGCTGCGAGATGTCCACGGCCCTGGTGGGGCGTTTGCAACGGGGTGAACTGGACCTGGTGCTGGGGGTGGAACACGCCGGTTTGCAAGCCGGGGAATACCTGTGCGACGAGCCGCTGGTGTGGGTGGCGGCGCCCAGCTGGAGCTGTGTGGGGCGCCAGTCGGTGCCGTTGGCGGTGTACGCCGAGGGCTGTGCGTTTCGTGCGAATGCGGTGCAGGCGCTGGCCCAGTCCGGGCGCTCGTGGCAGGTGGTGTACACCAGCCAGAGCCCTCGGGGCATTGCAATCGCGATTGAGCAGGGGTTGTCGGTGGGCGTAATGGCGCGGCGCCTGGTGCCGCCTGACTGGCAGATTCTGGACGAGCGCCAGGGGTTCCCGCCGATCGCCCCGGCGCGCCTGATGTTCTGGCGCTCAGCCGGTTGCCAGGTGCCGGAGGTGGATGCACTGGTGGAGATACTACGCCGGCAATTGGGCCACTCAGGGCACCTGGGCAGCCAGCGCCTCGGCGGTTTGTCGATGGGCCATGCGCTTCAGCAATAACAGGCTGGCCAGCACCCAGGCCACGATCCAGCAGTGGACCACGGCAAACTCGCCGGTCACTTGCAGCAGCCATCCGCACAGCGCATTGCCGGTGGCACTGGCCAGGCCGTAGCTGACCATGCTCAGGCTCACCACCTGCAGGCTCTGCACCGGGGTGAGTCGGGCGCCGACGTAGGCCGCCATCAAGCCCCAGCAGGGGAAATAAAACAGCGCGAACAGCCCGGCCGCCAGCCAGCTCAGCACCAGGCTGGGATGCCCCAGCAAACCGAGCATGCTGAGGCCAAACGCGCCGATACTCAGGGCCATCACCCGCAACGCGCCCCAGCGGTCTGCCAGCGTGCCCAGCAGCAGGCCGCCGACGACACCGCCAATGCCGATCAGCGTCCACATCGAACCGGTGACGGAGGCGCTGGCCTGTAGCTGCTCGCTGACGAACGCCGAGAGAAAATTCAGAAACGGCCCGCTGATCGCCCCGATAAACGCGCTGAGCAACACGATCTGCATCGCCACCGGTTGCGCCACACACAATTTCAGCCATTGGCGTAGCACCTGACTCAGCTTGGATGCCTTGGTATCGCGCGGTGCTGGCTCCTTGACCGGGGCCAGTGCCCACAGGGTCAGCAGCGTGACCAGCAACGTCAAGCCGGCGCAGATCAACCAGAACTGCCGCAGGGACAACCCTTGCAACAGTGCGATCAACAGCCCGTTCAAGCACAGTGCAAACGCCGACCCCGACGACGCCAGCCCCAGTACACGGCTGCGGTGCGTGGCCGGGATAACGTCCTGGGCCAGCGCCGAAATCGCGTTCCAGTTCGACACTGCACAGGCCGACACCAGCGCCAGGCACAGGGCGAAGGGCAGCACCCACGGCGTGGCAACGGCCAGGGCCAGCAGGGCGGGACTGAGGACGATGGTCAGGCGCACCATATTGCGCGGGCTGATCCACGCCGCCGCCAGGCCGCTGGCAATCGAGGCGCCCATGTAGAACAACTGCAACAGCGCGGCAATCAGTGCGGCCTGGCTGTAACTGAGGTCAAACCCCAGGCGGATCTGCGGCAACAACGCCGAGTACAGGAACACACTGAAACCGTGGGTAGTGGCGTTGCACGCGGTAAACACCAGTGCCAGCAAGCCAATACTTCGCCGGGGTGAAACGGGTGCGTTCGACATGGCGATGACTCGATAAGTTAATCGCGAAAGAGAAGGGCGAAGTAATAAGAAGTGCATCGGCAGACTAGCGTTTATAGCGCGGCGGAGACCAATGCTTAATTGTCTTAGTGTGCATGCGTTATACGCAGGCTATTTATGCGTGAGCGACGGTCTGCGTCGATAAACGACACCTTCAGTGCGTGGAGCGATTAATCGTCTGTCGGCGCGGGGCGCTACCGCTGACCCAATACAAAAAGGTATGTTGTGCAGGTTATTTCCCCTGTGCTCCCGAGTGTCGTCCATGAAACGCAAAATGCCCGGTCTCAACGCCCTTAAAGCTTTCGAAGTCGCCGGCAGTACCGGCAGTTTTACCCGGGCTGCCGAGCTGTTGAACGTGACGCAGAGTGCGGTCAGCCGGCAGGTGCGTCAGCTGGAAGAACAGTTGGGCGAGGCCCTGCTGGAGCGTCGGCATCATCACCTGGAATTGACCAGCGCCGGGCGGGTGTTGCTGCGGGCGTTGCATCAGTCGTTCGACAAAATCGAGCTGACGGTGCGCAGTATTCAGCAGAAGTCCCATGCCAATCGGCTGCATATCAATGCGCCGCCGACGTTTACCAATCGCTGGTTGATGCCGCGTTTGGGGCGGTTGCGTGAGCAGCATCCGGAGTTGGAGTTGAGCATCACCACGCGGTTGCAGGACAGCCTGGCGGAGACCAGCACGCTGGATTGTGCGATTCGGTTTGGGGATGGGGAGTGGGATGGGTTGGACAGTTCGTTGTTGATTCAGGAGCGGCATATCGCGGTGTGTGCACCGTCGTTGTATGCCCGGGAGTGGAGTGACGGGATTGACCTGAATCGCATGACGTTGCTGCATGTGTTGGCGCGGGAGGATCAGCGGTATCTGACGTGGAAGCATTGGCTGGATGCGGCGCGGATCAGTGGGGTTGATATCGAGGGTGGGTATGAGTTTGACCTGCTGGATCTGGCGATCCGGGCGGCTATCGATGGGTTGGGGATTACCATTGCGGATTGGCATATGGTGGCTTCGGAGTTGGCCAGTGGGCAGTTGACGCAGGTGTTGAATGTGCATGTGGAGGGGCACCAGTCGTATTGGTTGGTGACCCGGCCGGAGCAGACTGACTCGCCGCAGTTGCAGGTGTTTGCGCAGTGGTTGCAGGAGGAGATCTGGTTGGCTCAGCGGCAGTTGGAGCCTTCTTTGGCGGCTGTTTGATTGTGTACATATCCGTTGTTCAGGTAACGGCGGCTTATGGTTTCGCTCTTACAGCGACTCACTTTGGAAAAGCCCCAAAGTAAGCAAAGGGCTCTGCCCCGCCTGTCGGCACCTCGCCTAGGCTCGGTGTTCCCTCACTCCGGCGAGACTGCCAAGGCACACAGGGGTA
>NZ_AHHC01000036.1:0-61799 GCF_000242655.1 Pseudomonas sp. PAMC 25886 | reverse complement strand
GATCAAAAGCGAAAGCCAAATCTGAAACTGCTGCAGCTCTGCTTTTGTGTGGGAGCTGGCTTGCCTGCGATGCAGACACCTCGGTTTTTCAGGTACACCGAGGCGAGGCCATCGCAGGCAAGCCAGCTCCCACATTTGACCGTGCCCGCTGTAGATTTTGATCTTGATGTTGCCTTTGCTTCACACCACTCAAGCCGGCCTGTAGGCCGCTGTGTTCTTGATCTGCTTTTGATCTTGATCTTAGGCGCCCCGTTAAACCACGCTGGCCGAACGCAGGTAGTACGGAGCGGGTAAACCGGCAGGACGCCGGTTTAGCCGCGACGGGGCAGGGACGCCCCGTCGCGGCGGCCCGCGGAGTAGTACCGGAGAGAGGGCACATCGAGCCTAGGCGAGGTGCCGAGTGGTGGGGCAAGAGCGTTTTGCTTACTTTTGCGCTGTTCAAAAGTGAGCCGCTGTAAGAGCGGAACCCATAGCGGCCCTAACCGCAGCAACGGATATGCCCCCCATCTAAAACCTACTTCTTTTTCTTCGGAATCCGCACCAACCGCGTATCCGAATAAATGTCATGCCAGCCACGCTTCTGCTTATCAAACAACGCCCAGATAAACCCCAGCCCAACGCACAACCACGAAGCGATCGACACCACAAACCGCAACAACGCCTGCCACAGGCTGATCCGCGACCCATCAGCGTTCTGCACCCGGACCCCCCACACCTGCATGCCCAGGGTCTGCCCCGAATACGTCCAGAACTTGGCAAAAAAACCAAACAGCACAAAAAACAAAATCGTCGATAACAGTGGGTCACCATCCAGCGCGCCGGATTCAGAAAGCGCCCGCAGCTTGGCCTCACCGACAAACCCCATCCACACCAGCTTGTAGATAAAGGCCGTGACGATCAGCAGGGCAGTGCACAACAGGAAATCATAGAACATCGCTGCCAGACGACGGCCCAGGCCTACGGGAGGAAACTCGCCTTGGGGGCTCAGCAGGTGTTTCGACATGGCATGGCTCTCGGCAGAAAAAAGCCATTTTACGGAATAACGCTCATAAAAAAGCCCCTGATGTCATATCAGGGGCTTTTTGTCGCAGAAGAGATCAACCCTCTGCTTGTACCTCGTCGGCTTGCATGCCTTTCTGGCCTTGCACCGCGATGAAGGTCACTTTCTGGCCTTCCTTCAGGCTTTTGAAGCCGTTGCCCTGAATAGCGCGGAAGTGGACGAACAGATCCGGACCGCTTTCTGGAGTGATAAAACCAAACCCTTTCTCGTCGTTAAACCACTTGACGGTACCGCTCTGACGTTCAGCCATTTTCTTATTTCCTTGACGCAAAAAATTAATGACAGCCCCTTTCACATGAAAGAGTACTGGGCTGGGTTGCAGGAAAGTAAGAGACGTCGAACGGGTTGTAGCAAACTTTGGCTACTGCCCAGGTCCAGGTTCCAAGCGACCCATGCAAACACAGTGGGCAAACTCTACGCCAACTAAGACAGAAAAAACAAGCCCCGGGAAAAGCCCAGCGTTTACTCGGCTTTGTGACACTTCGGTCAACAATGTGGATCCCGTTTATTCGATAGAGTTGGTCACTTGTTATAGGTGACTGAACATAACATTGACTATCGTCAATGCACTTTTATGTGGCGGTTGCGTTACAAATTAGTGCGCTTTAACGCAACCGCGTTACTTATAGGAACAGTCAATCAACCACGGTAGTAACGCTGTGGCACGAATGGCATTTTACTTACACGAAGTGGCACCTTTTTCCCACGTACCAATGCAGACACTTTGGTATCCAGTGCGATGAATGCGCTGTCCAGGTAACCCATGGCCAGAGGGCCGCCCAGGCTCGGGCCAAAACCGCCGCTGCAGACGCTGCCGATCACGGTGCCGTGCTCGTCGACGATTTCTGCGCCTTCACGTACCGGCGTGCGTTCCTGCGGCAGCAGGCCCACGCGTTTGCGGCTCACACCGGTTTGTTGCTGGGTGAAGATCGCGTCGGCGCCCGGGAAACCACCGGCACGCGCGCCGTCTGCACGACGGGCCTTGGAAATCGCCCACAACAGGCTGGCTTCAATCGGCGTGGTCTCGGTGTTCATGTCGTGGCCGTAGAGGCACAGGCCGGCTTCCAGGCGCAGGGAGTCGCGGGCGCCCAGGCCGATGGCCTGTACTTCGGTTTCGGCCAGCAGGCTGCGGGCCAGGGCTTCGGCACTGGCGGCCGGTACCGAGATTTCGAAACCGTCTTCGCCGGTGTAGCCCGAGCGGCTGACGTAGCAGTCCACGCCCAGCAGGCGGGTCGGTGCGAATTGCATGAAGGTCATGTGCTTGACCTCCGGTGCCAGGCGCGCCAGTACGCTGACAGCGGCCGGGCCTTGCAGGGCCAGCAGGGCACGTTCCTCGAACAGCGGCTCGATGGTGCACTGGTCACCGATGTGCTGGCGCAAGTGGGCCAGGTCCTGGTCCTTGCAGGCGGCGTTGACCACCAGGAACAGTTCGTCGTTACCCAGGTTGGCGACCATCAGGTCATCCAGGATGCCGCCTTGCTCGTTGGTGAACATCGCATAGCGCTGCATGCCCACCGGCAGGTCGATGATGTCTACAGGCACCAGGCTTTCCAGGGCCTTGGCGGCACCTGCGCCGGTCAGGCGGATCTGGCCCATGTGGGACACATCGAACAACCCGGCCTGTTCACGGGTGTGCAGGTGTTCCTTCATCACGCCCAACGGGTATTGCACCGGCATGTCGTAGCCGGCGAACGGCACCATGCGCGCGCCCAACTCGATGTGCAGGGCGTGCAACGGGGTTTTCAACAGGGTTTCGGTGGACATATTCAGCTCCTGAAAAACGTGCGGACGCGCTGGTGGGCGTCAGCACTCGATAATGTTGACCGCCAAACCGCCACGGGCGGTTTCCTTGTATTTGCTTTTCATGTCGGCGCCGGTCTGGCGCATGGTGCGGATGACCTTGTCGAGGGACACGAAATGCTGCCCGTCGCCGCGCAGGGCCATGCGCACCGCATTGATGGCCTTGACCGAGCCCATGGCGTTGCGCTCGATGCAGGGCACCTGCACCAGGCCGCCAATCGGGTCGCAGGTAAGACCCAGGTTGTGTTCCATGCCGATCTCGGCGGCGTTCTCCACCTGGGAAACCGTACCGCCCAATACCTCACACAACGCGCCGGCGGCCATGGAGCAGGCCACGCCGACTTCCCCCTGGCAGCCGACTTCGGCGCCGGAGATCGAGGCATTTTCTTTGTACAGGATGCCGATGGCAGCGGCGGTGAGCAGGAAACGCACCACGCCGTCTTCGCTGGCGCCCGGGATAAAGCGCATGTAGTAGTGCAACACCGCCGGCACAATCCCCGCCGCACCGTTGGTGGGCGCAGTGACTACGCGCCCGCCATTGGCGTTTTCTTCGTTGACCGCCAGGGCGTACAGGTTGACCCAGTCCAGCACCGACAGCGGGTCACGCAGCGCCGATTCCGGGTTCTTGCACAGCTGGCGATGCAGCGCGGCGGCGCGGCGCTTGACCTTCAGGCCGCCGGGCAAAATCCCTTCATTGCGACAGCCCGCGTCCACGCAGTCCTGCATCACCTGCCAGATCTTCAGCAGGCCCGCGCGGGTTTCCGCTTCCGGGCGCCAGGCGCTTTCATTGGTCAGCATCACCTGGCTGATGGACAGCCCATAGGTGGCGCAATGGCCGAGCAGGTCCTTGGCGCTTTTGAACGGGAAGGTCAGGGGCGTGGCGTCTTCGACGATCCGGTCGTGGCCGGCGGCGTCTTCATCCACCACAAATCCGCCGCCCACCGAGTAGTACTCGCGGCTGCGAATCTGCAAACCGGCGGCGTCGAAAGCGCGAAAGATCATGCCGTTGGGATGATAGGGCAGGGGTTTGCGAATCATCGCCAGGTGTTCTTTCTCGTTGAACGCAATGCTGTGTTCACCGAGCAGGTTCAAGCGTGCGTTGCCGCGAATTTCCAACAGGCGTGCGGCGACGGTTTCAGTGTTCACGGTGTCCGGGTGTTCGCCTTCCAGGCCCAGCAATACAGCCTTGTCGCTGCCGTGGCCTTTGCCGGTGGCGCCGAGGGAGCCATAGAGTTCCACCTTGACGCAGGTGGTAGCGCTCAGCAGGTTGTCGCGCTTGAGGCCTTCGACGAATCGGGCAGCGGCGCGCATCGGGCCGACGGTGTGGGAGCTGGAGGGGCCGATGCCAATCTTGAACAGGTCGAACACGCTTAAAGACATGGTTGTTCTCCGGTTTCTTATTATTTATCGGGTGTACGCGGTCCCAATGTGGGAGCCGGGCTTGTGTGGGAGCTGGCTTGCCTGCGATAGCATCACCCGGGTCTACCGGATAGACCGAGGTGCTTGCATCGCAGGCAAGCCAGCTCCCACAAAAGCCAGCTCCCACATTGACCGCGTTCTACCGCTCAGGTTACGCGTAGCTTTCGATCGACGGGCAAGCGCACACCAAATTGCGATCGCCAAACACGTTGTCGACCCGGCCAACCGGTGGCCAGTACTTGGCTTCGATCAACGACGCCACCGGGTACACCGCTTGTTCACGGCTGTATGGGTGGCTCCATTCGCCAACCAGTTCCGCGGCAGTGTGTGGTGCGTTCTTCAGCGGGTTGTCGTCCTTGTCCAGCGAGCCGTTTTCCACCGCGCGGATTTCTTCGCGGATGGCGATCATGGCGTCGCAGAAGCGGTCCAGTTCTTCCCGGGATTCGCTTTCAGTCGGCTCGATCATCAAGGTGCCGGCCACCGGGAACGACATGGTCGGCGCGTGGAAACCGAAGTCGATCAGGCGCTTGGCCACGTCATCCACGCTGATGCCGCTGCTGTCTTTCAACGGGCGCAGGTCGAGGATGCATTCGTGGGCCACCAGGCCGTTGCTGCCGGTGTAGAGCACGGGGTAGTGCTCTTCGAGGCGACGGGAAATGTAGTTGGCATTCAGGATCGCCAACTGCGACGCGCGCTTGAGGCCCGCGCCGCCCATCATGCTGATGTACATCCAGGTGATCGGCAGAATGCTCGCGCTGCCGAACGGTGCGGCGCAGACCGCGCCTTCCTTACGTTCCATCGCGGCATGACCCGGCAGGAACGGCGTCAGGTGGGATTTCACGCCAATCGGGCCAACGCCCGGGCCGCCACCGCCGTGGGGAATGCAGAAGGTCTTGTGCAGGTTCAGGTGGGACACGTCGCCGCCGAACTTGCCCGGGGCGCACAGGCCGACCATCGCGTTCATGTTGGCGCCGTCGATGTACACCTGGCCGCCGTTGTCGTGAATGATCCCGCAGATTTCGCGGATGCCTTCTTCGAACACGCCGTGGGTCGACGGGTAGGTGATCATCAGCGCAGCGAGGTGCTCGCGGTGTTCGATAGCCTTGGCGCGCAGGTCTTCGATGTCGACGTTACCGCGCGCATCGCATGCAGTCACCACCACGCGCATGCCAGCCATGTTGGCGGTGGCCGGGTTAGTGCCGTGGGCCGACGACGGGATCAGGCAGATATCGCGGCGCTCTTCGCCACGGCTCTGGTGATAGGCACGAATGGCGAGCAGGCCGGCGTACTCGCCCTGGGAACCGGCGTTCGGTTGCAGGGAAATCGCGTCGTAACCGGTGGCCGCGCAGAGCATGGCTTCCAGTTCGGTGGTCAGTTGCTGGTAGCCGGCGCTTTGCGAGGCAGGGGCGAACGGGTGCAGGGCACCGAACTCGGCCCAGGTCACCGGGATCATTTCGCTGGCGGCGTTGAGCTTCATGGTGCACGAGCCCAGCGGGATCATGGTGCGATCCAGGGCCAGGTCCTTGTCGGCCAGCTTGCGCAGGTAGCGCATCAGCTCGGTTTCGGAGTGATAACGGTTGAACACCGGGTGGCTGAGGATCGGCGACTGGCGCAGCAGTGCGGCGGGCAGGGTGCTTTCAACGCTGGCGGCGAGTGCGGCGAAGTCCGGCAGGGCTTTACCGCCTGCGAACACGCTCCACAGGGTTTCGATGTCGGCTTGCGAAGTGGTTTCGTCTACCGACAGGCCAAGGCGCTCGCCATCGACCACACGCAGGTTGATGCGCTGGGCGCGGGCCTTGTCGTGCAGGGCGGCGGTGTGTGCGCCGGTCTTGATGGTCAGGGTGTCGAAGAAGTTTTCTTGCTCAACCTTCAGGCCCAACGCGCTCAGGCCTTTGGCGAAGATCGCGGTCAGGTGGTGAATGCGGTTGGCGATCTGGGTCAGGCCTTTAGGGCCGTGGTACACGGCGTACATGCTGGCGATGTTGGCCAGCAGCACCTGGGCGGTGCAGATGTTGCTGGTGGCTTTCTCGCGGCGGATATGTTGCTCGCGAGTCTGCATGGCCAGGCGCAGGGCCGGCTTGCCGAAACGGTCGACGGACACGCCGACCAGGCGGCCCGGCATGTCGCGCTTGAACGCATCCTTGGTAGAGAAGTACGCCGCGTGCGGGCCACCAAAGCCCAGCGGTACGCCGAAGCGTTGCGCGCTGCCGATGGCCACGTCGGCGCCGAATTCACCCGGCGGGGTCAGCAGGGTCAGGGCCAGCAGGTCGGCGGCCACGGCCACCAGGGCGTTGGCGGCGTGGAAGCGTTCGGTCAGCTCAACGTAGTCGAACACGTCACCGTTGCTGGCCGGGTATTGCAGCAGGGCGCCGAAGAAGGCGCTGACGTCGGTCAGTTCACGCTCGTCGCCTACCACCACGTCAATGCCCAGTGGTTCGGCACGGGTGCGCAGCACATCGAGGGTTTGCGGGTGGCTGTGTACGGAGGCGAAGAACGCATTGCTGCCTTTGTTCTTGCTCAGGCGTTTGCAGAAGGTCATGGCTTCGGCAGCGGCGGTGGCTTCGTCCAGCAAGGATGCGTTGGCGATCGGCAGGCCAGTGAGGTCGCTGATCAGCGTCTGGAAGTTCAGCAGCGACTCCAGGCGGCCTTGGGAAATCTCCGGCTGGTAAGGCGTGTAGGCGGTGTACCAGGCCGGGTTTTCCAGGAGGTTGCGCAGGATCGGCGACGGCGTGTGGCAGTTGTAATAGCCCTGGCCGATGTAAGTCTTGAACAGCTCGTTCTTGGCGGCAATCGCCTTGATCGAAGCCAGTGCATCGGCCTCGCTCAGGCCGTCGCTCAGGCCCAGTACGGCGGTGCCCTTGATGCTTTCCGGGATCACGCTGGCGCTCAGGGCTTCCAGGGAATCAAAGCCCAGGGTGGAGAGCATGTGTTGCTCGTCGTCCTGGCGCGGGCCGATGTGGCGGGCGATGAATTCGTTGGCGGTGGTCAGATTAACGGTCATGGCGCGCTCCTCAGGCTTCGGCGTTGGCTTTGATCAGGCGGTCGTACGCATCCTGATCCAACAGCTTAGCTACTGCACCGGCGTCGGCCGGCTTAAAGCGGAAGAACCAGCCTTCGCCCATCGGGTCTTCGTTGACCAGCTCGGGGCTGCCGTCCAGCTTGTCGTTCACTTCGAGGATTTCGCCATCCAGCGGCATGTACACGCCGCTGGCGGCCTTGACCGATTCAACGGTGGAGGCTTCTGCCCCTTTGTCGTAGGACTGCAGCTCCGGCAGTTGCACGAAAACCACATCACCCAGCGCGTTCTGCGCAAAAGCGGTAATGCCCACGGTCACGCTGCCGTCGGCTTCGGCGCGCAGCCATTCGTGATCTTCAGTAAAGCGCAACTCGCTCATGGAAACTCCTCAGGGCCAGATTCGTCTGGTGGACGGGATTGGAATAATGGGGAGTTGCTTAGCAAAAACGCGGCCAATGTTTTTTTGTCTTTATAAAACAAGGGGTTATTGATTTTGGTTGGCGAGGTTCGAACCGAGGCTGTAGCGATATCGCTACAGCTCGACGCACGAAAAAAAGCCTATGAGGATCAAAGCCTTGCATGGCGACGGTTGAAGGGGTCTGTATCGATATCGTTCCACTGTAGCGCTTTCAGTACAGGTGGAGGTCGCTTTTGATATCAACGTTGGAATGCAATCAATGTGGGAGCTGGCAAGCCAGCTCCCACATGTTGACCGCGTGCAGTCAGGGCTTGTTGGGAATGCCGTACTTGCGCAAGCGGTGGGCAATGGCGGTGTGGGAAGTTTGCAGGCGGCTGGCCAGTTGGCGTGTGGACGGGTAGCTGACGTACAGCTTCTCCAACAAGGTGCGCTCGAAGTCTTCCACCGCCTGCTCCAGGCTGTCGATTTCCCCATCGCTCTGGCGCGCAACGGAGGTGCCGGCGATGTCCAGGTCGCCAATGTCCACCAGGCTGCTTTCGCAAATGGCGGCAGCGCGGAAAATCACGTTCTGCAACTGGCGCACGTTGCCCGGCCAGCGGTTGCCGAGCAGTGCCGGATAGGTGCCCGGCGCCAGGCGGCAGACCGGGCGCTGGATCTGGGCGCAGGCCTGCTGCATGAAGTAACGGGCCAGCAACAGGATGTCCTGGCCGCGCTCGCGCAGGGGCGGCACTTCGACGTTGAGCACGTTGAGGCGGTAGAACAGGTCTTCGCGGAAGGTGCCTTCGCTGACCATCTTTTCCAGGTCGCGGTGGGTGGCGCTGAGGATCCGCACATTGACCTTCACCTCACGGTCGCCGCCCACGCGACGGAAGCTGCCGTCGTTGAGAAACCGCAGCAGCTTGGCCTGCAAGTACGGCGACATCTCGCCGATCTCGTCGAGGAACACCGTGCCCTGGTTCGCCAGTTCCATCAGCCCCGGCTTGCCGCCACGCTGGGCGCCGGTGAAGGCGCCGGGGGCGTAGCCGAACAGCTCGCTCTCGGCCAGGTTCTCCGGCAGGGCCGCGCAGTTCAGGGCCAGGAAAGGCGCACTGTGGCGGGCGCTGATGGCGTGGCAGGCGCGGGCCACCAGTTCCTTGCCGGTGCCGGTCTCGCCCTGGATCAACAACGGTGCATCCAGCGCCGCCACCCGTTGCGCCCGCGCCTTGAGGGTGCGGATCGCCGGGGACTCGCCCAGCAGCGCGTCGAACCCTTCGGCATGGTCATGGTGCAGCGCCGACAGTTGTTCGCCGATGCGGTTGGGTTGGTACAGGGTCAGCAGGGCACCGGCGTCGGTGATCGGCGTGGCGTCCAGCAGCAGGGTCTGGCCGTTGACGCTGATTTCCCGCAGGGCCAGGCGAAAACCGTGTTCCAGCAAGGTGGCCAGCAGTGATGGGTCGTCGAACAGTTCGTTGATGCTTTCCCCGGCGGGCTCGCGACCGTACAGGGCGATCAACGCCGGGTTGGCCAGCAGGATCTTGCCGGCGCTGTCCAGGGCCAATACCGGGTCGGTCATCGCGGCCAGCAGGGCGTCGAGTTGCAGGTGCTGGCGCTGGCCGGGAAGGATGTCGACCACGGTCACCGCTTGCACGCCGCGCACGCTGAACAGTGCATCGCGCAGTTCTTCCAGCACTTCGGCGCTCAGGGTTGGCGCGTCGATGTAGACGTTGGGCGGCACCATTTCCACCGCATCCAGGTTGAGATTGCGCCCACCGAGCAAGGCCAGGACTTCCTGGGTGATGCCGACGCGGTCGATGAAGCTGACGTGGATACGCATGGGGCGGTTAGCGGTTCTGGCGGGCGAGAGGTGGCAAGTATGCCTGACAGGTGGTGGAGATCAAAAATGTGGGAGCTGGCTTGCCTGCGATAGCGGTGGATCAGTCAGTGAAAAATATTAACTGTCAGTCCGCTGTCGCAGGCAAGCCAGCTCCCACAGGGGATCGCCGGTGTTAATGAAATCGGGTTATTCCAGGTGTTCAGGTTTGATCGGGTCGCCCGGCTTCACATCCAGCTGATGCCGCACATCCTCAAACATCAAGTCGTACTGCTTGTGCATCTGGCCATTGAGCACGGCAATCTTCGGCATGCCGTACTTCTGCGCGATGTTCATCGCCTGCCGGGCGAAGTCGAACGACTGGTCCTTGGGCAGGAAAAACTCTTCCTTGAGGTCCTTGCCCTGCACCGAGCCGTGCATCTTGAAGAGCATTCCCTTGCCTTCCTTTGGGTCCTGGCTGACTTCGTAGTCGATGCACAGGTTGTAGCTGTAGTCATCCTTGTTCAGCGCGTGGCGTTCGATGTGCAAGTGACCAGGTTCAAAGGTAGCCATAGGCGTTTCTCCTCTACTTCACAGGTAGGTGATGCCAGGTTTTGCGGTACTGATGCGAGTGCCGGCGCTGCCCTGGACGATCGCTTCGATGTCCGAGAGTGAACCGATCACTGCGGTTTTGCCAGTCTGGCGGGCGAACTCGCACGCCGCCTGGACCTTCGGCCCCATGGAGCCGGCGGCGAAGCCGAGCTTTTCCATTTCGTCCGGGTGCGCCTGGCCGATGGCTTTCTGCGTCGGTTTGCCGAAGTCGATAAATGCCGCGTTGACATCGGTGGCAATCACCAGCAAATCGGCGTCCAGTTGCCCGGCCAGCAGGGAGGAACACAGGTCTTTGTCGATCACGGCTTCAATGCCCTTGAGCTTGCCGTCTTCGCCATACATCGTCGGAATCCCGCCGCCGCCTGCGCAGATCACGATGCTGCCTTTTTCCAGCAGCCACTGGATCGGGCGGATTTCAAAGATCCGCTTTGGCCGTGGGCTGGCCACTACGCGGCGATACTTGTCGCCATCGGGGGCAATCGCCCAGCCTTTTTCAGCGGCAAGTTTTTCTGCCTCGGCTTTGGAGTAGACCGGGCCGATGGGCTTGGTCGGGTTCTGGAAGGCCGGGTCCTTGGCGTCCACTTCGACCTGGGTCAACAGGGTGGCGAACGGCACTTCGAAGTCCAGCAGGTTGCCCAGTTCCTGTTCGATGATGTAGCCGATCATGCCTTCGGTTTCAGCGCCCAGCACATCCAGCGGATACGGCGAAACCTGGGTGTAGGCGGCAGCCTGCAGCGACAGCAGGCCCACTTGCGGGCCATTGCCGTGGGCAATCACCAGCTCGTTGCCGCTGTGGATCTTGGCGATCTGTTCGGTGGCGATGCGGATATTGGCCCGTTGATTGTCTGCGGTCATGGGTTCACCACGGCGCAGAAGGGCGTTGCCGCCCAGTGCAACGACGATACGCATAATGCAATCCTTCTAGAATTCGACCTTGTGAACACAGGGCAAACTGTGGGAGCGGGCTTGTGTGGGAGCCGGGCTTGCCCGCGATGGCATCACCTCGGTGCATCTGAAATACCGAGGCGTCTGCATCGCAGGCAAGCCAGCTCCCACAAAAGCACTCCCACATTGACTGTGTTCCGACAGTGGGAGCGGTGTTGGGTCAGATATCCGCCAACGCCGACACCAGAATCGCCTTGATGGTGTGCATGCGGTTCTCGGCTTGCTCAAAGGCAATGTTGGCCGGGGACTCAAACACTTCTTCGGTCACTTCCACGCCGTTGGCCAGGTTCGGATAACGCGCGGCGATGTCCTTGCCGACCTTGGTCTCGCTGTTATGGAACGCCGGCAGGCAGTGCATGAATTTCACCCGTGGGTTGCCCGAGGCCTTCATCATCTTGGCGTTGACCTGGTACGGCAGCAGTTGCTCGATGCGCTCGTCCCACGCTTCCACCGGCTCGCCCATGGACACCCAGATATCGGTGTGGATGAAGTCCACGCCTTTGACCGCTTCTTTCGGGTCTTCGGTGATGGTGATGCGCGCGCCGCTTTCTTCAGCGAACTCTTGGCACTGCTTGATGAAATCAGCATGCGGCCACAGGGCTTTCGGCGCGCCGATGCGCACGTCCATGCCCAGCTTGGCGCCGATCATCAGCAGCGAGTTGCCCATGTTGTAGCGGGCATCGCCCAGGTAGGCGTAGCTGATGTCATGCAGCGGCTTGTCGCTGTGCTCGCGCATGGTCAGGGTGTCGGCGATCATTTGGGTGGGGTGGAATTCGGCGGTCAGGCCGTTGAACACCGGCACGCCGGCAAACTTGGCCAGCTCTTCGACGATTTCCTGTTCAAAGCCACGGTACTCGATGGCATCGAACATCCGGCCGAGGACGCGGGCCGTGTCTTTCATGCTTTCCTTGTGGCCGATCTGCGACGACACCGGGTCGATGTAGGTGACGTGCGCACCCTGGTCGTGGGCCGCGACTTCGAAGGCGCAACGGGTGCGGGTCGAGGTTTTTTCGAAGATCAGCGCGATGTTTTTGCCCTTCAGGTGCGGACGCTCGGTGCCGGTGTATTTGGCGCGCTTGAGGTCGCGGGACAGGTCCAGCAGGTAGTGCAGCTCGCGGGTGGTGTGGTGCATCAGCGACAGCAGGCTGCGGTTGCGCATGTTAAAAGCCATGGTGGATCTCCTTAGGTTTCGGTTATCCCCTTGGCCACTGCTGGATAAGCAGCGGCCAAGGCCAAAAAATTAATAGTCGATTGGGTCGCGAATGATCGGGCAGGTCATGCAGTGGCCGCCGCCACGGCCCCGGCCGAGTTCACCGGCGCTGATGGTGATGACTTCCACGCCGGCCTTGCGCAGCAGGGTATTGGTGTAGGTATTGCGGTCGTAGCCGATCACTACGCCAGGCTCCACGGCCACCACGTTGTTGCCGTCATCCCACTGCTCGCGTTCGGCGGCGAAGCTGTTGCCGCCGGTTTCCACCACGCGCAGGGCCTTGAGGTTCAGGGCGGCGGCGACGGTGTCGAGGAAGTTGGTTTTTTCGCGCTGGATATCGATGCCGCCGGGCTTGGTCTCGTCCGGGCGCAGGGTGAAGGCGACGATCTGGTTCACCACTTCCGGGAAGATGGTGACCAGGTCGCGGTCGCAGAAGCTGAACACCGTGTCGAGGTGCATCGCCGCGCGGGATTTCGGCAGGCCGGCAACGATCACGCGCTCCACGGCTTTGTGCTTGAACAGGTTCAGCGCGAGTTGGCCGATGGCCTGGCGCGAGGAGCGCTCGCCCATGCCGATCAACACCACGCCGTTCCCGATCGGCATCACGTCGCCGCCTTCCAGCGTGGCGTTGCCGTGTTCCTGGTCGGGGTCGCCGTACCACACCTGGAAGTCAGCGTTGGTGAACTCGGGGTGGAATTTGTAGATGGCGCTCGCCAGCAGGGTTTCCTGGCGTCGCGCCGGCCAGTACATCGGGTTCAGCGTCACGCCGCCATAGATCCAGCAGGTGGTGTCGCGGGTGAACTGGGTGTTCGGCAGTGGCGGCAGGATGAAGCTCGAATGCCCGAGGAAGTCGCGGAACATCTCGATGGTCTTGCCGCCGAAACTGCTCGGCAGGTCATCGGCCGACACACCGCCGATCAGGAACTCGGCGACCTTGCGCGGCTCCAGGCTGCGCAGCCACGAGCCGACTTCATTGACCAAGCCCAGGCCGACCTGGTTGGCGGTGATCTTGCGCTCCAGGATCCAGTCCAGGGCTTCGGGGATGGCGACGATGTCGGTCAGCAGGTTGTGCATTTCCAGCACATCGATGTCGCGCTCGCGCATCTTGGTCACGAAGTCGAAATGGTCGCGCTTGGCCTGGGCCACCCACAGCACATCATCGAACAGCAATTCATCGCAGTTGTTGGGGGTCAGCCGCTGGTGGGCCAAACCTGGGGAGCACACCATGACTTTGCGCAGTTTGCCGGCTTCGGAATGTACGCCGTACTTCACTTTTTCCGTGGTCATTACAGATCCTCCAGTGAACAATAATTACAGGGTCAGGAAACCGTCGTAGAGCCCATAGGCCGCCACCAGGGCGCCGATGACTACTGCGGCGAAAATCAGTTTCTCGACATTGGTGAAAATCGGTTTGCCCAACTCGTGCTTGGCCTTGGCGAACAGGATCGCGCCGGGGGCGTAGAGCAGGGCGGACAGCAGCAGGTACTTGGTGCCGCCGGCATAGAGCAGCCAGACCGCGTAGATCAGCGCGATCGCACCGATAAACAGGTCTTTCTTGCGGTCGGCCAGGGCGTTTTCGTAGGTCTCACCGCGCACCGCCAGCAACAGCGCATAGGCCGCCGACCACAGGTAAGGCACCAGGATCATCGAGGTGGCGAGGTAGATCAGCGACAGGTAAGTGCTGGCCGAGAACAGGGTGATCACCAGGAAAATCTGCACCATGGCGTTGGTCAGCCACAGGGCGTTGACCGGCACGTGGTTGGCGTTTTCCTTACGCAGGAACTCCGGCATGGTGTGGTCCTTGGCCGCGGCGAACATGATCTCCGCACACAGCAGCACCCACGACAGCAACGCCCCCAGCAAGGAAATGATCAAGCCGACGCTGATCAGCACCGCGCCCCAATGCCCCACCACATGCTCCAGCACCGCGGCCATCGACGGGTTCTGCAGCTTGGCCAGTTCCGGCTGGGTCATGATCCCCAGGGACAGCACGTTCACCAGCATCAGGAACAGCAGCACAGTGATGAAACCAATCACGGTGGCCTTGCCGACGTCGGAGCGTTTTTCGGCGCGGGACGAGAAGATGCTCGCGCCTTCGATGCCGATGAACACCCAGACGGTGACCAGCATCATGTTGCGCACCTGGTTCATTACGCTGCCCAGGTCCGGGTTTTTCACGCCCCAGATGTCTGCGGTGAAGATGTCCAGCTTGAACGCGAAGAGCGCGATCAACACGAACAGCACCAGCGGCACCACCTTGGCGACGGTGGTCACCAGGTTGATGAACGCCGCTTCCTTGATCCCGCGCAGCACCAGGAAGTGCACGGCCCACAACAGCACCGATGCGCCGATCACCGCCGCCGGGGTGTTGCCTTCACCGAAGATGGGGAAGAAGTAACCGAGGGTGCTGAACAGCAGCACGAAGTAGCCGACGTTGCCCAGCCAGGCACTGATCCAGTAACCCCAGGCCGACGAGAAACCCATGTAGTCGCCAAACCCGGCCTTGGCGTAGGCATACACCCCACCGTCGAGGTCAGGCTTGCGATTGGCCAGGGTCTGGAAGACGAAGGCGAGGGTCAACATGCCCACGGCGGTAATCACCCAACCAATCAGTACCGCGCCCACATCGGCGCTGGCCGCCATGTTTTGCGGCAGTGAGAAGATCCCGCCACCAATCATTGAACCCACGACAAGTGCAACCAGTGCGCCTAATCGAAGTTTTCCGGGAGATTCAGACATCGCATGACTCCAATGCAGGAGAAGAGAGACCACAGAATAAATCCGTGCGCTAATCAAACAGCTGACTCAGATCACTTCATTGGCACATTCCATTGTGAATTAATGACTTATGATGAAAGCTACGGGCGCTGAAGTGCCCCGCAGAGGCTCGTCGTAGAGCGTTTCTGCGTTTCAAACAACAGGATTTCTCATTAGTATGGACCTTTGAAGCTAGCCCGTATTTCCAGATATGCAAACTTTTCCAGAACAGCGTTATTTAAATTATAAATTTGCCTTAACGCTGTTTATTGTCATGCCTTTAAGTTATGAAGCTTGCGTCTTTATTAGCTATATCTAATAAACGCTAGATCGGCTTAATAAATTAGTTGAGTGCACAGTTGTTGGCTCGATTGTTGTTTTTTTCAGGAGTGTCCATGTCCCAACCCTCGGAAAAGCTGCGCCTCAATGCCTTGATCGCCTTGGTGGTGGGCTCGATGATCGGCGGCGGGATTTTCTCGTTGCCGCAGAACATGGCGGCGCGGGCCGAGGTGGGCGCGGTGTTGATTGGCTGGGCAATTACCGCCGTGGGCATGCTGACCCTGGCGTTCGTGTTCCAGACCCTGGCCAACCGCAAGCCCGAGCTGGATTCCGGCGTATACGCCTACGCCAAGGCCGGGTTTGGCGACTACATGGGCTTTTCCTCCGCCTGGGGTTACTGGATCAGCGCCTGGATGGGCAATGTCGGTTACTTCGTGTTGCTATTTAGTACCCTCGGTTACTTTTTTCCGGTGTTCGGCCAGGGCAATACCCCGGTGGCGATCGCCTGCGCGTCGGTGCTGCTGTGGGCCGTGCATTTTCTGGTGATGCGCGGGATCAAGGAGGCGGCGTTCATCAACCAGATCACCACCGTGGCCAAGATCGTGCCGTTGGTGATGTTTATCGTGATCGCCGCCGTGGCGTTCAAGGCCGATATCTTTACCCGCGACATCTGGGGCCTGAGCAACCCGAATTTCGGCGGCGTGGTGGACCAGGTGCGCAACATGATGCTGGTCACGGTGTTTGTGTTTATCGGCATCGAGGGCGCCAGCGTCTACTCGGCGCGAGCCGAGAAACGCTCGGACGTGGGCCGGGCCACGGTGATCGGTTTCCTGGGCGTGCTGGCGCTGCTGGTGTTGGTCAACCTGCTGTCGCTGGGGATCATGAGCCAGCCGGAATTGGCCAACCTGCAAAACCCGTCCCTGGCCGGGGTGCTGGAACATATCGTCGGGCCCTGGGGCGCGTTGTTGATCAGCATCGGGCTGGCGGTTTCGCTGCTGGGGGCGCTGCTGTCGTGGGCGTTGCTTTGCGCCGAAATCCTCTACGCCACCGCCCATGACAAGACCATGCCCGCGTTCCTGAAGAAGGAAAACGTCAACCAGGTGCCCGTCAATGCGCTGTGGCTGACCAACGTGATGATCCAGCTGTTCCTGGTGATCACGCTGTTTTCGGAAAGCACCTACACCACCCTGATCTACCTGGCGTCGTCGATGATCCTCGTGCCTTACCTGTGGTCGGCAGCTTATGCGGTGTTGTTGAGCGGACGCGGCGAAACCTACGAAGGCGCCCACGGCGAACGCATGAAGGACTTGCTGGTGAGCCTGATTGCCCTGGCTTACGCGGTGTGGCTGCTTTACGCCGGTGGTTTGAAATACCTGCTGTTGTCGGCGCTGCTGTATGCGCCGGGGGTGATCCTGTTTGCCCTGGCCAAGCGTGAGCAGGGCCAGCCCTTGTTTACCCACCTGGAAAAAGGCATTTTCGCCTGCGTGATCGCCGGGGCGAGCCTGGCGGCGTATGGGTTGTACAGCGGGGTGTTGTCGTTGTGAGGATTCAACTGGGGTATCAGGCGCCCTATGACTGGGCGGCGATGCTGGGTTTTCTGTCGGCCCGTGCGATCAGCGGGTTGGAGACAGTGGACGGCGGCGTGTACTCGCGCAGTATCAGTGTCGGCGGTCAGTATGGCTGGCTCAGTGTAACGCCCGGCACGGGGGAGTGGCTTGAGGTAACGGTGGGTTTTCCCGACCCGAACGCGTTGCCTGAGATTGAGCGACGGTTGCGCGATATGTTTGACCTGGCGGCTGACCCGCAGCTGATCCAGCGGCAACTGGCGACGGATCCCTTGATGGCACGGTTGGTGGCGGCGCGGCCCGGCCTGCGTGTGCCGGGAACCTGGGACGGGTTGGAGTTGGCGATTCGGGCGGTACTGGGCCAGCAGATCACCGTAGTGGCGGCAATCAAATTGGCAGGCAAGTTGGTGGCGCAATACGGCACGCCGTTGGTGACACCCCATGCCGGCGTGACCCATGTGTTTCCCGACGCCGAGGTGTTGGCGGCGGCGGACCTGGCGAGCCTGGGCATGCCGAAAAGCCGCGGGCGGACCTTGTCGGGTGTGGCCCAGGCGTTGCTGGATGACCCCCATATCTTCCAGCCGAAAGCGAGCTTGAAGGAGAGCGTGGCGCGGCTGGTGGCATTGCCGGGGATTGGTGACTGGACGGCCCAGTACATCGCCATGCGCCAGATGCGCGAGCAGGATGCGTTTGCTTCGGGCGATATCGGGTTGATCAATGCGTTGGCCGCGCTGGAAGGCGGGCCGGTGAGTCCGCGCCAGTTGCTGGCACGGGCTGAAGCCTGGCGACCGCTCCGGGCGTACGCGGCGCAGCATTTGTGGGCATCATTAAGCCGGGCAGATTGATTCTGCGTACCTGTGGCGAGGGAGCAAGCTCCCTCGCCACAGGATCTTCGGTCACCATTGAGGGCGATGTGAACCCAATTCACCTGCGGGCAAATCCCACTGCAACGGTGTGCCGCTGAGGGTCACCGGGGGCAGTAACCGATGGGCCGGGCCCCAGGCGGTCTGCTCGACCACCAGGCCCTGATCACCCGGTTCTTCGGCTCGCAAGGGCGGTTGTTCCTGAGCGTGTCCGGCGTCCACCAACAGCTTTGCCGTGCGCGCCAATGACAGCAGCGCCGACCCGCCGCGCCCGGACTTCAATCGCTCACTCAATGCCTGGATCGCACTGGCTGCCATTAAATACCCGGTGGCGTGGTCCAGCGCCTGCAACGGTAGCGGCACGGGTTTTTCGGCCTTTTTCCACTGCCGGCCAGCCTCGGCAATTCCGGTGCTCATCTGCACCAGGCTGTCGAAGCCCCGGCGATTGCGCCACGGGCCGCTCCAGCCATAGGCATTGAGGCTGGCATCGATCAGGCCGGGCGCCAGGGCTTGCAGCGCAGCCTCACCGTAGCCCAATTGCTCCAGGGCATCGGCGCGGTAGCCGTGCAGCAGGATGTCAGTGTCCTTGAGCAGGCGCTCGAAGATGCTGCGGTCGTCGGGGTTTTTCAGGTCCAGGCGGGCGCAGCGTTTGCCCAGGGTCATTTCCGGTACCACGCCCGGTTCGTTCCAGTCCGGGGCGTCGATGCGCAGTACGTTGGCCCCAAGCCCGGCGAGAAATCGGCTGGCGGTAGGGCCGGCCAACACGCGGGTCAGGTCCAGCACCTTGATGCCCGCCAGTGGCCGCGCCACCGAGCCCAGCCAGGGTTTGTCGCTGAGGGTTGCAAAGGTCTGGCGATGAACCAGCGGTTCCTGATTGACCGCCAACCCTTGAGGATGAGCTTGCCAGTCTTGCCACGAACGCATCTGCGCGGCACAGCCGTCCGCCTCGACAATTGCTTGTTCCAGTTCGGCAGCGTTCCATTGCGCAACCTTCGCGGCCATTGCGTCACGGTCAGCGGCCTGCCCGAGTACACGCTCGGCGGCGGCGCGATGGTGCGGCGCATTGGTGTGCAGGCGAATCCAGCCATCGGCGCAGGCGTAGTCGCCGGCAATCGGGTCCCACAGCGGCGGTGTGGCCCAGCCGTCGGGACGCAGGGACGAGGAGAACCAGAATGAAGCGAGGCGTCGATCGACGGTCACCGAGGGCAAGCGCCCGGTTTGCTGCAACAGTAACTGGGCAACCGCCTGGCCGGCTGCGCCGATGCTGGCGCTGGCCAGTTCGGTGACGGCAAAGGTCGAGGGCAGGGCGCCGGCCTCGGTGAAGGCCAGCGCGGTGACGGGTAAGTCGAGTGCTTCCTGGATGGGAGTGAGCAGATCAGTCATCAAAGGCCCTCCTTATGAGAAGGGCCATCATAGAAGATCATCAGGGTTGAATGACAACCCCGGGTTCCAGCGGCAAATCCACGCTGGCGATAAAGCCGCCATCGGGATGATTGGCCAGGATCAGGCTGCCGCCATGGCGCTCCGCCGCGCGCCGGGCAATGGCCAGGCCCAGGCCGTGGCCTTGGGCGGTTTGCCCCGGGGCCCGGTAAAACGGCTCGCCCAACTGGCTCAGGTGTTCGGCGTCCACGCCGGGGCCGTGGTCGCGCACGCTGATCACAATGCGTTCGCCCTGGCGTTTGGCGTCCATTTCAATCGGTTGGCCGGGCGGGTTGAAGCGTTGGGCATTGCGCAGCAGGTTGTCCACCGCGCGTTCGATCATGGTCGGCCAGCCCTTGAGGTGCAGCCCGGCCTCGGCATCGAGCTGCACGGGCTGGTCCGGCGCACCCAGCAGCGCGTCTTTTTGCAGGGTCCTGAGCAACGGATTGAGGTCGATGTCTTCGGCGCTGGCGTTGTCGGCGTCCACCCGGGCGAGTACCAGGATTTCGCTGATCAGTGCTTCCAGGCGGTCGCATTCACGGGTCAGGCGGGGCCAGAGTTTCTCCCGTGCCTCGGGCGTGGCCCGTTCTGCCAGGGCCAGGGCGATTCGCAGGCGGGCCAGGGGCGAGCGCAGTTCGTGGGACACGTCCCGCAGCAATTGGCGCTGGCTGCCGATCAGGCTTTGCAGGCGCGCGCCCATGCGGTTGAAGTCGGTGGCGAGCACGCCGAATTCGTCGCGACGGTTGGCCAGTCGCGCCAGGCTGTTTTGCTGGTAGGTGGTCTGGCCCAGGTCGTGCACCGCGCCGCGCAGGCGGCTGAGGGGGCGGGTGATAGACAGCGTCACCAGCAGGCTGAACAGGGTCAGCACCACCAGCGCGATCGCCAGGGCACTCAACGGCCAGAGCAGACTGCTGCGGTGCCAGGCGTCCAGCTCCGGGTGAGGGATGCGGTAGATCAACAGGTAGGTGTCGCCGGTTTTTTCGCTGGTGTATTCGGCGGTCAGGCGGCGCCACGGCAGGTGGCGGTCCTGGCTGTCGTTTTGCCGGGCTTCGAGGGCGGCGGCGCGGCGCGGGAAGGTGCCGCGTACCACGGGCTCGCCACTTTCGTTAAGCACTTGCACGTCGATGTGGTACTGGCGCTTGCGCTGCTGCAGCAAGTCCTGGGCGGCGTCCTCGCCCTGAGCCTCATAGAGCTGCGTCCATTCCTGCGCGAGGTTATTGAGCCCGGGGTGGCGGCTGAGAATCCACGCATCCTGGTTGAGCATATGCCCCAGCAGGATCGACAACCCGGCAACCAGGGCGATGGCCAGCCAGAAGCTGGCAAGGACACGCCAGAACAATGAACGCACAAGAAATCCTCAAACAGGAAAAGCCCAGCGGCGGTGGCCACTGGGCTGTGGGAGTGAAGCTAGATCATTATTGCGCTTTTTGCGGCTGCTGGGCTTTCCAGGCCTGGAATTCCTTCCACTCGGCGCGGCGCTCGGCTTGTTTCTTCACGATCTCGTCGAATTTCTTCTGTTGATCGGGTTTCAGCACGGCACGGATATCGGCCTGGGTTTTCTGTTTGCCGGCGGCCATTTCGTCTTGCATGGCTTTCTGGTCAGCGGCCGGGAGTTTATCCAGGTACTTCTTGACCAGCTCTTTGCGAGCGTGCCATTGCTGGCCCATCAATTTGCCGATCTGCTGGCGTTGTTCATGGGTCAGATCAAGCTGGCTGAAAGGGCCACCTTTGCCCCGCATGCCGTGTTCGCCGCCGTGGCCTGGGCCGCCCATCATGTGGCCTTCCGGGCCGCCCATCGGGCCTGGGCCTTCAGGTGCAGCGGCCATGGCAACGGTTGGCAGGGCAGCAGCGAACATCAGAGCGATAAGGGTCTTGCGCATGGTGATTCTCCTGTCTCTATTCCGGTGAGTCCGGATGTGAGTAGATTACGGAGAACAAGGTCAGCGGCAGTCAGGGGAGGGTAAAGCTTGGGTAAAGAGGATTTTGGGCGGGGCTGACAAAACTCACGCCATCCTTGTAGGAGTCCGGCTTGCCGGCGATGGCGTTATCGGATCTTGCGTCTCGCTTTCTGACGCCATCGCCGGCAAGCCGGGCTCCTACAAAAATGGGTGTTAAAGGCTGTAGTAATAGCCGCGGCTACGCAGCGCCACGATCCGTGGCCGGCCATCCGGGTGCGGGCCGATCTTCTTGCGCAGGTTGCTGACGTGCATGTCCAGGCTGCGGTCATATAGGGTCAGCTTGCGGCCCAGGGCGATTTGCGCCAGTTCCTGTTTGTCCAGTGGCTCCCCCGGCTGGCGCAGCAAGGCTTCCAGCAGGCGGCTTTCGGAGACGGTCAGGGCAAATTCCTGTTCATCGATAGTGACCACGCCACGCACCGGGCTGAAACACAGGTCGCCCAGCTCCAGCTGGGTGGACACGGCAGCCGGGTGGCTGCGACGCAGCACGGCGCGCAGCCGGGCAGTCAGTTCGCGAGGGTCGCAGGGCTTGGCCAGGTAGTCGTCGGCGCCCAGTTCCAGGCCGAGAATCCGGTCCAGCGGTTCGCCGCGGGCCGAGAGCATCAGCACCGGCAACTCCGGGTGATCGCTGCGCAATTGCTTGAGCAGCTCAAGGCCGCTGCCATCGGGCAGCATCACGTCGAGCACCACCGCCGCCGGGGCGGCTTCGGCCAATGCCTTGCGGGCGCTCAAGCCGTCATGGCAGGCGCGCACCTGGAAACCTTCCTGGCTCAACCAACTGGTCAGCAGCTCACAGAGCTCCTGGTCATCATCTATCAGTAACAGCTCGCTCATGACTCACTCAATTTAGCCATTGTCGACGGCGCCGGTGCCCGCCACTGGCGAAGATCCCGCACAACAGGGCGATCAGCGCGACTGCTCCACCGGTCACGAACCATTGCTGTTGTTCGGTAAGCCAGCGTGGCAAGGCACTGCCCTGTGCTTCTTTGAGTTGCTGGGCCAGGCGTTGGTTCTCCTGGCGCAGTTTACTCAGTTGGGTACTTTCCCGGGTGGCGTCAGCACTTTGCAATTGCTTGCTCAGTTCTTCCCGCTGCCGTTCGCTTTCTTTCAAACGTTGCTGCAAATCGGTGATCTGGCTGCCGGCACTCAAGGACAGGGGCGTAGAGCTGCCGGTGTTCGAGGTTTCTTCAGCGTGGGCCGTAGCCCCGATCATTAACACTGCCAACAGACACAACTGACGTAAGCGCATCGGAACTCCTGATTCCACACGAATATTCAGAACGTTGTCGGCAGGTTACCGGGAATAATGAGCGTTTAGGAGTGCGCCGAAGCCAATTGGTTCAGCGCACAACGAATCAAGGCAGGACTTGTTTGAACGGTTTGACCAGCACTTGGGCGTACACGCCGGCCGCCACATACGGATCAGCGTCGGCCCAGGCTTGTGCCGCCGCCAGGGAGGCGAACTCGACAACCACCAGGCTGCCGGTAAAACCGGCGTCTCCCGGGTCATTGCTGTCGACCGCCGGGTGCGGGCCGGCCAACACGAGGCGGCCTTCGGCTTGCAGCTGTTTCAGGCGCTCCAGGTGCGCCGGGCGCACGCTCAGGCGTTTTTCCAGGGAATTGGCGACGTCGGTGGAAATGATTGCGTAGAGCATGTCAGTCCTCGGTTTTCGGCGTGGTAGGGTCGGTGTCATGCAGGTGGCGCGACAGGTAGATACCCTGGCCGACCAGGAACAGCACGGTCATGCCCAGGCTGCCGAAGACCTTGAAGTCCACCCAGTAGCTCTGGAAGGTAAAGGCGACGAACAGGTTGGCGGCGCCGCAGAACAGGAAAAACACGATCCAGGCGATGTTCAGGCGAACCCAGACCGGGTCCGGCAAGCTCAGCGCGTGGCCCATGATCCGCTTGATCAGCAGGCGGTCACCGATGAAGTGGCTGCCGATAAAGGCCAGGGCGAACAGCCAGTTGACCACCGGGGCTTTCCATTTAAGGAAAGTTTCGCTGTGGAAGGCCAGGGTCAGGCTGCCGAAGACGAGGCAGGCGATCAGGGTCAGCCATTGGCTTTTTTCCAGCTTGCGCTGGGAGATGAAGAGCGCGCCGTAGACCACCACGGAGCTGATGATCAGCACGGCGGTGGCACTGTAGATGCCACCGACTGTCAGCTCGTGGCCGGCAATATCGATTGAGCGAGGGTCGATTTTGTAAACGATGAAAAACAGCAACAGCGGGATGAAGTCGATGAATTGTTTCACAGTAAGAGCCAGAAGCTGGATGTGGCGGCATAATAACAAACATCCTTGGTAGCGAAAGCGCCAGCTGACTTGAGGTTACACACTCCCGTGAATGTTGATTTGCACTGCCATAGCACAGCCTCCGACGGCGCCCTGGCGCCCGCGGTCCTGGTTGCGCGTGCGTTTGAAAAAGGCGTGCGAGTCCTGTCGTTGACCGACCACGACACCCTCGAAGGCCTGGCAGAGGCCCGCGAGACCGCGAATGCGCTGGGTATGCAACTGGTCAACGGGGTTGAATTGTCCTGCACCTGGGGTGGCGCAACCATTCACGTCCTGGGCTACGGTTTCGACGTCAACGCGCCGCCGCTGGTTGCGGCCATCGCCCAATTGCACGATGGCCGTTGGCTGCGGTCCGAAGAAATAAGCCGCAAGCTGGCCTTGAAGGGCATGCCCAACGGCCTTGAGGGCGCCCGCGCCATCCAGCAGGAACTGGGCGACAGCGGCAACGCTCCGGCCCGTCCGCATTTTGCCGACTGGATGGTGCGTGAAGGTTTTGTAAAGGATCGCGCCGAAGCGTTCCGCAAATGGCTGGGCGCCGGCAAGCTGGGAGACGTCAAGCAACACTGGCCGACCCTGGAAGACACCGTTGGCACACTGCGGGCAGCAGGCGCGTGGGTCAGCCTGGCGCATCCCTGGCATTACGATTTCACCCGCAGCAAGCGCCGCAAGCTGATTGGCGACTATATTCAAGCGGGCGGCCACGCAATCGAAGTGGTCAACGGGCATCAACCCGCCGAACAGGTCGGCAGCCTGGCAATTCTTGCCCGCGAATTTGGTCTGCTGGTCAGCGCCGGCAGTGATTTTCATGGCCCTGGCGGCTGGTCCGAGATTGGCGAGTACCGTGCCGTCCCGGAAGATTTGCCGCCCCTTTGGTGTCGCTTCAAACATGACCCCATTATTGCCACCGTCTGAACAGGTAGAACACGTGAGTCAATTCTTCCAGATTCATCCGGAAAACCCGCAGGCGCGCCTGATCAAACAGGCCGTGGAGATCATCCGTGCCGGTGGCGTGGTGATCTACCCCACGGATTCCTCCTACGCGATTGGTTGCCAGATCGGCGACAAGAATGCGGTCGAGCGCGTAAGACGCCTGCGTGACCTGGACAAGAACCACAACTTCGCGCTGATTTGCAGCGACCTGTCCCAACTGGGGCTGTTCGCCAAGGTCGACACCGGCACCTTCCGCCTGCTCAAGGCCCACACGCCGGGGCCCTACACCTTTATTCTCAACGCCACCCGGGAAGTGCCGCGCCTGCTGCTGCACCCGAAGAAGCGCACCATCGGTTTGCGGGTGCCGGAACACCCGATCGCCCTGGCATTGCTGGCCGAACTCGGTGAGCCGCTGATGAGCGTGTCGCTGATCCTGCCGGGCGAAGAGGAGCCGTTGTACGACCCTTACGAAATGCGCCGGCTGCTGGAAAAACACGTCGACCTGATCATTGATGGCGGCTACGGCGGCAACAAGGCTTCCACCGTGATCAACCTGGCCGACGGCGAGCCGGAAGTGGTGCGCGTGGGTTGCGGCGACCCGGCACCGTTCATGGTCGAGGCCTGAATGTCGGCCGTGGAAACCGTCGACAGCCAGGCGGGCGCCCAGCAGGAACTGCCATTTGCCATGGTCTACGGCCAGGCGGTCATGGAAATGCCGCTGGACCTGTACATTCCGCCGGACGCCCTGGAAGTCTTCCTTGAAGCCTTCGAAGGCCCGCTGGACTTGCTGCTGTACCTGATCCGCAAGCAGAACATCAACATCCTCGATATCCCGGTGGCGGAAATCACCCGCCAGTACATGGGCTATGTCGAGTTGATGCAGACGGTACGCCTGGAACTGGCCGCCGAATACCTGGTGATGGCCGCGATGCTCGCGGAGATCAAGTCACGCATGCTGCTGCCGCGCTCGGAAACCATCGAGGCGGAAGAGGACGACCCGCGCGCCGAACTGATCCGTCGCCTGCAGGAATACGAACGCTTCAAGGCCGCCGCCGAAGGCATTGACGGTTTGAGCCGGGTGGGTCGCGATGTGGTGGTGCCCAAGCTCGATGCCCCGGAAGCCCGGGCGCGCAAGCTGTTGCCGGACGTGAGCCTGGAAGAATTGCTGATGTCCATGGCCGAAGTCCTGCGCCGTGGCGACATGTTTGAAAGCCACCAGGTCAGCCGCGAGGCGCTGTCCACCCGTGAGCGCATGAGCGATGTGCTGGACCGCCTCAAGGGCGGCGGGTTTGTACCGTTCGTAGAGCTGTTTACCAAAGAAGAAGGGCGCCTGGGGGTCGTGGTGACTTTTATGGCGATCCTCGAACTGGTCAAGGAATCCTTGGTCGAGCTGGTCCAGAATGAGCCTTTTGCGGCTATCCACGTGCGGGCGCGAGCCGAATAAAGAGCTGAATCGATGAATTTGACTGAACCCCGCGAACTGGCGCCGCTGCTGGAGGCCTTTCTCCTGGCCTCGGGCAAGCCGCAATCGTTGGAACGCCTGTTCGAACTGTTTGAAGAAGCCGAGCGCCCTGAGCCGCCGGTGTTCAAGAAGGCCCTGGAGATTCTGCGCAAGTCCTGCGACGGCCGTGCCTTTGAGCTGCGGGAAGTGGCCTCGGGTTATCGCCTGCAAATCCGCGAGAAGTTCTCGCCGTGGGTCGGCCGCCTGTGGGAAGAGCGCCCGCAGCGCTATTCCCGGGCGATGCTGGAGACCATGGCGCTGATCGCCTACCGCCAGCCGATCACCCGGGGCGAGATCGAAGACGTGCGGGGTGTGGCGGTCAACAGCCATATCGTCAAGACGTTGCTGGAGCGGGAGTGGATTCGCATCGTCGGCTATCGGGACGTGCCCGGCAAGCCGGCGATGTTTGCCACCACCAAGGTGTTCCTCGACCACTTCAACCTGAAAAACCTCGACGATTTGCCGCCGCTGGCCGAACTGCGGGAGATGGAGCCGGACCCGGTACTGGACTTCGACGACGCGCCCGTGCCCGCCGGATTGCAGGAGCTGGCCGACGCCAGCGCCGAGCCGGAAGAGCCGAAGGACGAAACCAGTTTCCATACGCTGTTGCTGGAACTGGACGACATGGAGCAGGGCATCAAGACTGACTTCGACGATTTGCTGCGTGATGGTGCGGCCAGCGATGGGGAACCGGAGCCCGTGCTGCAACTGAGCGATGAGGTTGAGGCGCCAGTCGAAGTTGAACCGGAGCCGGAACCCGAAGAAGACATTCTCGGCGTCGCGGAAGCCCGTGCAAAACTGCTGGCGGCCGTCGCCGCTCTCGAACAACCGCCGCTGAGCGACGAAGAAGACGAAGCCCGTGCCCTGGCCGAAGCCATCGAAAACGAGCGCCGCCAATTCGAAGACTGACGCAGAAGAACTCAAATGAGCTCCACCAAAGACCCCTGCATCAGCATCTGCAAATTCACTGACGATATCTGCGTGGGCTGCGGGCGCAGCAAGCGCGAGATTCGCGCCTGGAAGAAACTCGACAAGGTCGACAAGCGCACGGTGCTCGCCGAAGCCGAGTTGCGCCTGCTGGCGCTGGGGGCCACCGGTCGGCGGAAAGGCAAATGAACCTGCACTTATCGACTAGTCTCTGATGCGCAACGCGCGCCATGAGCGTATGATTCGCGACCCTTTGGCGATGCGTTCGCCAACAGCCCAGCTTTTACTATCTTCAGGCCAAGCCTGAATCGACACACCGGGAGGTGCTTAAGATGAGTGACCAAGACCAGAACGACAGCCAGGAAATCGGCCCCGCAGGTGAAAAACTGCAGAAAGTCCTCGCCCGTATCGGCGTAGGCTCGCGCCGCGACGTAGAAGCCTGGATCACCCAGAAGCGCATCAAGGTCAACGGCGTTGAAGCCACCCTTGGCCAGCGCGTCGACCTGCACGATGCCATCACCATTGATGGCAAGGTCATCAAGCGTGAAGAGGCCGCCGAATCGGTGCGCCGCGTCATCATGTACAACAAGCCCGATGGCGAAATCTGCACCCGCGACGACCCGGAAGGCCGTCCCACCGTCTTCGACAAGATGCCGCGCCCTAAAGAAGGCCGCTGGATCAACATCGGTCGTCTCGACATCAACACCACCGGCTTGCTGATGTTCACCACCGACGGTGAGCTGGCCAACCGGCTGATGCACCCTTCCTACGAGATGGACCGTGAATACGCGGTACGTGTGCGTGGTGAAGTCGATGACGAAATGATCGAGCGCCTTAAAGCCGGCGTCGTGCTGGAAGACGGCCCGGCCAAGTTCACCGACATCAAGCAGGCTCCGGGCGGTGAAGGCTTCAACCATTGGTACCACTGCGTGGTGATGGAAGGCCGTAACCGTGAAGTCCGTCGCCTGTGGGAATCCCAGGGCCTGGTGGTCAGCCGCCTGAAGCGCGTGCGTTTCGGCCCGGTGTTCCTCAACTCCGACCTGCCGATGGGCCGCTGGCGCGAAATGAGCCAGTACGAAGTCGACATCCTGAGTGCTGAAGTCGGCCTGACGCCGGTAGCCATGCCGCAGATGAACGCCAAAAGCAAAGACAAACTTGAGCGTATGCAGCGTAAATCGTCGCGCCCTGTTGCGCGTACCGACCGTGTTGCCCGCACCTTGCGCCCTGCGCTGGATGCACCGGCCACTGGCGGTCGCATCTCCCGCGAGCCGCACATCGAAGGCGAGCGTCGTCCTTCGGCACCGGCTCGTCAGGATGGCGAGCGTGCTCCGCGCGCGCCGCGTCCGGCTGGTCGTGGTGGTGATGCACCGGCAGGCGGTCGCGGTAACCGTGGCGAGTCGGGCCGTGGTGCTCCGGCTACCGGCCGTTCCGACGACAGCGCCAGCACCAAGCGCCCGGCCAAGCCAGCGCCGAAAAAGCGCCCGGGCTTGAAACTGGTCGATGACGCGCCATCGGGCAAGCGTCGTGGTGCACCGGCCGGTTCCGGCCAGCGCCCAGGTTTTGGTCGCAAGAAGCCGCAGTGAGTCGTTAATCGCTGCATAAAAACGCCAACCCTCGGGTTGGCGTTTTTTTTTGGTCTGGATTTGGCGTGCACTCTACACAGCAAACCTGCTTTCCTGTGGGAGCTCCATTTGTTTTGACGGCCGTGTCAGAACATGAAGGCCCCATCAAACACCGGCTTGTCATCCAGCGCCAACACGCCGCTGGCGAAGATCAGGTCCAGATGGTGGCTGCCTTTCTGCCCGCCACCCAAGCCCAGGTGCAGCCCGCAGTGGCGCTCTTCAAAGCCGGCATTGCGCGCATACAAGTCCTTCACGCCTTCATTGGTGCCGATGCCCAGTTCCTCCACCCGGCGGTTGGACGGGTTGGCATTCAGGTATTTGTTGAAGTCGTCCGCCAGCCCCGGCACTTCGCTGGCGACGGTGCAGATGGTCGAGTTCTCGATCCACAGTTCCAGCGGTGATTGCAGTACGCCGTATTTACGCGCAAAGGGGATGGTGCTGAGGAAGGTGCCGACAAACCGCACCTGGCCGTTGATGGCCTCGCTGTGGGTCGCGATCTCGCCGGGCGCCAGGTCGTGGTTGCCGACGCCGTTGATATTGGTCCACTTCTTGATGCTGCTCATGGGCGCTTCAAGGCGCGAGCCGTGCTGGTCGGTGAAGCTCAGCACGCTGGCCTGGGACATGCGCCGGATCAAAGTGGCGTTGAGGTCGGCGATTCGCTGGGGGGCGACGCTGAAGGTGTCGTAGAAGTAATCGCCATAGTCCTTGAGCAGCAGGGACTTTTTCCAGTGCTCAGCCATCACGCCCTGCAGTGCGCGGATAAAGTCCGGGCCTTCGGCGCGTGGGTTGGGCAAGGTCGAGGAATCGTAGAGAAACATGTACAGGTCGCAGTCTTCGATGGCCTTGGCCAGCGCTTCGCTGGGGGCCTGGTCCAGGCGCTGTACCTGGAAGTCGAAACGCGCGGCGCTGCCCTGGATGATCGACTGGGCGATGGCGTCGTAGCGTTCGGTATGGCCAAGCAAAATGGTGGGGCGGTGCAGGCCGGCGAGGGCCGGGTGATGGGCGAGGTAATACAGAAAATGTTCGACGGCGCGGGCCTTGTCCATGACGTCCTTCCTTCAAAGCCTTCGGTAGGAGCAGTGGCAGGTGCGGCGTCCCGCACCTGCCGGGGTGCCTGATCAGATTAGAAAGGCCACATCGCGGTGCCGAACGGCACGACGGCATCGGCTTGCATCATTTCAACGGCGGCCTCGTGGGTCGGCGCTTCAAACCAATCGTCGAGTTGCAGTTCGGTTTCCAGGTCATTTTCCAGTGCTTGCATGGTGAATCTCCTAGATGACGTTGTTTGAGAACGAGCATGCCAGCGGGCTGCGCTGGGCAAGTGGATGAACCTAGAAGAGTGTGTTTGGGAATGCAAAATTTTTATTGACACGGTTTCATTTGGATTTTTTATTCTGTTTTGCTGGCGTTTTGGTTTATGTCGATGAAACAGCGAGTTGGTTGCGTCGTTTTGTAGGAATGGTCCTTTCGTCAATTTCTCGTTATCTGAAAGAATTTTCCTAATGTCCCTCCTATCTGCCGCACCGCATCCTGTCAGCCCAGACAGGTTTGGCGGTGTACAATGCGCCGCGTTTTACTGTGATCCCACTTTTTCAGGGCTATCCGCCTTGTTCATTCCGCCTGGCCACAAGCCCGTCGGGTTCGATTTCGTCACAGATAAAAACAACAGGTGACGTATGACCGTAAGAAAAAATGCTGGACCGAGGTTTGATCGGCGCTGCTGTAGCCCGTTACCAAAGCAGCACCCCTCCATGAGCACCCTCAAACCTTGCGTGAGACCCTTTCCATGAGTGAAGCCAACTCGCATTCAGGCGAACTGAAGCGCGGCCTGAAAAATCGCCATATTCAACTGATCGCCCTCGGGGGCGCGATTGGCACCGGGCTGTTCCTGGGCTCGGCCGGCGTGCTGAAATCCGCCGGGCCGTCGATGATCCTCGGCTATGCCATCTGCGGCTTTATCGCCTTCATGATCATGCGCCAGCTGGGCGAAATGATCGTCGAAGAGCCGGTGGCCGGTTCCTTCAGCCACTTTGCCCACAAGTATTGGGGCGGTTTCGCCGGCTTCCTGTCGGGCTGGAACTGCTGGATTTTGTACATCCTGGTGGGTATGTCGGAGCTGACGGCCGTCGGTAAATACGTGCACTACTGGTGGCCCGAGATCCCGACCTGGGTGTCGGCAGCGGCCTTTTTCGTGCTGATCAATGTGATCAACCTGTCCAACGTCAAAGTCTTCGGCGAGGCCGAGTTCTGGTTTGCGATCATCAAGGTGGTCGCCATCGTCGGCATGATCGCCCTGGGCAGCTACCTGCTGGTGAGCGGCACCGGCGGGCCACAAGCCTCGGTGAGCAACCTGTGGGAACACGGCGGTTTCTTTCCCCACGGCGTCGGTGGTCTGGTGATGGCCATGGCGATCATCATGTTCTCGTTTGGCGGCCTGGAGATGCTCGGGTTTACTGCGGCTGAGGCGGACCAGCCGCGTACGGTGATTCCGAAGGCGATCAACCAGGTGATCTACCGGATTCTGATTTTCTACATTGGCGCGTTGGTGGTGTTGTTGTCGTTGACGCCTTGGGACAGCTTGCTGGAAACGCTGAATGCTTCCGGTGACGCCTACAGCGGCAGCCCGTTTGTGCAGGTGTTTTCAATGCTGGGCAGTAACACGGCGGCGCACATTCTCAACTTTGTGGTGCTGACGGCGGCGTTGTCGGTCTACAACAGTGGCACCTACTGCAACAGTCGCATGTTGTTGGGGATGGCCGAGCAGGGTGATGCGCCTCGGGTGTTGGCGAAGATCGACACGCGCGGGGTGCCGGTGCGGTCGATCCTGGCGTCGGCGGCGATTACGCTGGTGGCGGTGTTGATGAATTATCTGATTCCCCAGCATGCGCTGGAGCTGTTGATGTCGCTGGTGGTGGCGACCCTGGTGATTAACTGGGCGATGATCAGTTTTTCGCATTTCAAGTTCAGGCAACATATGGATCGGACGGGGCAGGTGCCGTTGTTCAAAGCGCTTTGGTACCCGTATGGGAATTACATTTGCCTGGCGTTTGTGGTGTTTATCCTTGGCGTGATGCTGCTGATTCCGGGGATTCAGGTGTCGGTGTATGCGATTCCGGTGTGGGTGGTGTTTATGTGGGTTTGCTACGGCATCAAGAATAAGCGCAAGGCTCGGGAGGAGGGGGTGGTGAGTCCGGGGTGATTGAGTACATATCCGTTGTTGCGGTAACGGCTGCTATTGGTTTCGCTCTTACAGCGACTCACTTTGGAAAAGCCCCAAAGTAAGCAAAGGGCTCTGCCCCGCCTGTCGGCACCTCGCTAAGGCTCGGTGTTCCCTCACTCCGGCATTGCTCCGCGGGCCGCCGCGACGGGGCGTCCCTGCCCCGTCGCGGCTAAACCGGCGTCCTGCCGGTTTACCCGCTCCTCAATCCCTGCGTTCGGCCTCGGGCTTATTGGGGCAGTCAGAGCCAGATCAAGATCAAAAGCAAGAGCACAGCGGCCTACAGGCCGGCTTGAGTGGTAGAAGCCAGATCAAAGCGAAAGCCAAAGCGAAAACCAAATCTGAAACTGATGCAGCCCTGCTTTTCTGTGGGAGCTGGCTTGCCTGCGATGCAGACAACTCGGTCTCTCAGGTACACCGAGGCGATGCTATCGCAGGCAAGCCAGCTCCCACATTTGACCGTGCCCGCTCTGGCTTTTGATTTTGATTTTGTCTTTGTTTCACACCACTCAAGCCGGCCTGTAGGCCGCTGTGCTGTTGATCTGCTGTTGATCTTGATCTTAGGCGCCCCGTTAAACCACGCTGGCCGAACGCAGGTAGTACGGAGCGGGTAAACCGGCAGGACGCCGGTTTAGCCGCGACGGGGCAGGGACGCCCCGTCGCGGCGGCCCGCGCAGTAGTACCGGAGAGAGGGCACACCGAGCCTAGGCGAGGTGCCGAGTGGTGGGGGCAAGAGCGTTTTGCTTACTTTTGCGCTGTTCAAAAGTGAGCCGCTGTAAGAGCGGAACCATAGGCGGCCGTTACCTAAATAACGGATATACCCCCGGTGCCCAGAAGCCCACCACATTGGCGTATCCTTACCCCCCACCCCCAAGGCCCGATCAAAAAATGCTGGTGATTTCCAACAACGTGCACCTCCCCGACGCCGAGATCGAGTTGACGGCCATCCGCGCCCAAGGCGCCGGCGGTCAGAACGTGAACAAGGTTTCCAGCGCCGTGCACCTGCGTTTCGACATACCGGCCTCGTCCCTGCCTGACTTCTACAAGGAACGCCTGTTGGCCCTGCGCGACAGCCGCATCACCAGCGAAGGCGTGCTGATCCTCAAGGCCCAGCAATACCGCACCCAGGAACAAAACCGCGCCGACGCCCTCGAGCGTTTGGTCGAGCTGATCCAGAGCGCCACCAAGGTCGAAAAAAAGCGCCGCCCCACCAAACCCACCCTGGGCTCAAAAAAGCGCCGCCTTGAATCCAAGACCAAACGCGGCAGCATCAAGGCCGGGCGCGGCAAGGTCGACTTCTAGCTCGCTTCCCGTTCTTCGCGATACTTCGGCGCCTGCCGGTACAGGTACAGGCTCAACAGCAGCCCGCCAAACGCCGCGATCGCCGCAAACAGGAAGATCGAGGCAAACCCGAACCCCGCCGCAATCGCCCCGGCCAACGGCCCGGTGATCCCCAGCGACAAGTCGATAAACAGCGAATACGCACCCACCGCCGCGCCCCGGCTTGAAGCGGGCACCAGGTTGACCGCCTCCACCCCCAGCGCCGGAAACACCAGGGAAAAGCCAAACCCGCTCAACGCCGCACCCGCCAGTGCGAGATGAGGATCCGGCGCCAGCCACAACAGCAGCAGGCCCAGGGTCTCTACCGACAGGCAGGCAATCGCCACGCGAAACCCGCCAATCCGGTTGATCAAATTACCGAACAGCAACCGCGCCCCGATAAAGCTGGCACCAAACAGGCTCAGGCACAGCACGGCGTTATCCCAATGCTGGGTCGCGTAATACAAGGTGATGAAGGTAGCGATGGTGCCAAACCCGATCGAGCCCAACGCCAGCCCGCAGCCGTGGGGCAGCACGCGTCCCAGTACATGCATGAACGGCAGGCGCTCGCCCACCACGATCGGTGCGGCGACTTTCGGCCAGGCCAGCAGCAGGCCCAGCACCGCCAGCAGGATGATGCTGACACCCATGCTCCACAGCCCGAAATGACTGACCAGCAACACCCCCAGCGGCGCACCGATGGCCAGGGCGCCGTAGCTGGCGATGCCGTTCCAGGAGATGACCTTGGCGGTGTTCGCCGCGCCGACCCGGCCGATGCCCCAGCCGATGGAGCCAGAGCCCACCAGGCTTTCAGCGCTGCCCAGCACCAGGCGGCCGATCAGCAGGCTGGTGAGGCTCAACGCCGGCAGGTGCGATAACCACGCCGAGAGCAACATGAACACGCCGCTTAACCCGCAACCGGCCAGGCCGTACATGACGGCGCGTTTGCTGCCGCGGTTATCGATGATGCGCCCGGCATAGGGCCGGCTCAGCAGGGTGGCCAGGTACTGCACGCTGATCACCAGGCCCGCGATCACGGCGCCAAAGCCCAGGTCGCTGTGCACATAGCCCGGCAACACGGCCAGCGGAATGCCGATGTTCAGGTAGCCGATAAAGGTGAACAGGACGATGGAAACGACTTGCAGCGTGACCGCCATGGGGCGCTGGGTATCTGGCATGGGGAGAGGTCCACTGTCGCAGCAGGAAAAGATAGGCTGCTTATGATACCGATGCTGGGCGTGCGCGGGGGCAGGAAACCAAACTTTTAGCGATCGGCGGGGTTGAGCAGTTGCGTGGTCACCAGCGCGGCGAGGGCGTTTTCCTGGGTGCCGAAGCGCTTGAGCAGGAGTGCCTGTTTTTCCGGGGTGAGGCGGTTCCAGACATCGACCATCTGCAGGGCAGTGTCGAGCAGGGCTGTATCGGGGGTGGTGTCGGTCATGGCGGGGCTCACGGTGTTCAGGCGGTGTGGAAAGCGCGCAATGTCACGCTTTCCACACGGTCTGGGTACGGCACTCAGTCTTCGCTTTTGCGGTCGACCGGTTTTGCCTCTTTTGGCTCGGGCTTGCTGGCGCCGGCCTGTTGCGGGGTTGGCTGCTCAGTTTCGCGCAGGCTTGGGAAGGGGAGATTAGGGATTTCGTGCATCGTCGTCGCTCCTCGCAAGATCTGTTTTATCAATCGCAGGTGATTCCGCGCTTTCAAAAAGCCTGTGCAGGATACAGCACTGTAAATGACAGAAAGATTTTATCTCGGAAAATGAACCCGTCTTCATCCCGCTGCGCAAGTGACGTGGCGCCACAGGTGGATCCATTGTCATCGTACAACATCGCCTTTAACGGATTGACATCGCGCTGCTGACTGAATATAACGCTAATAGTTGTATGACGACATATGACGTTACAGTTTTATAGCGCCCGTAATACGGATGCGCTCGGTCGCAGAACGTACGCCTCAAATCTAAAAATAATTAAGGTGAAGCGATGAAAATCAAAGGCATCCGTTGGTGGATGGTCGGGCTGATGACGGTCGGCCTGATTATTAACTACTTGGCCCGCAACACGCTCTCAGTCGCAGCCCCCACGCTGATGACCGACCTGAGCATCTCCACTGAGCAGTACTCCCATATCGTCGTTGCCTGGCAGGTGTGCTACGCCTTGATGCAGCCGATCGCCGGTTATGTAATCGACGCGATTGGCACCAAGATGGGCTTTGCGATCTTTGCCATTTCCTGGTCGGTGGTGTGCGCGCTGGCGGCGTTCGCCACCGGTTGGCAGAGCCTGGCGGTGGCCCGTGGCGCGCTGGGGCTGACGGAGTCGGCGGGCTTCCCCGGCGGCGTCAAGGCGATTACCGAGTGGTTCCCGGCCAAGGAGCGCTCCGTCGCCATCGGCTGGTTCAACTTTGGTTCGTCGTTTGGGGCGTTGCTGGCGCCGCCACTGGTGGTCTGGGCAATCTTGCACAGCGGCTGGCAGTTGGCGTTCCTGATCGTTGGCGGCATTGGCCTGGTGTGGAGTGGGCTGTGGCTGCTGCTGTACAAACACCCGCGTGACCAGCGCCTGCTCGCTCAGGCCGAGCGCGAGTACATCGAGGCCGGCCAGGAAACCCACCTCAAGGAGGGCGTGCAGAAAAAAGCCAGCTGGAAGCGCATCCTCAAGAGCCGCAATTTTTTCGCCATGGCCTCGGCGCGCATGCTCTCGGAGCCGGCCTGGCAGACCTTCAACGCCTGGATTCCGCTGTACCTGATGACCGAGCGGCACATGAACATCAAGGAAATGGCGCTGTTCGCCTGGCTGCCGTTTCTCGCTGCCGACATCGGCTGCGTGCTGGGCGGCTACCTGAGCCCGCTGTTCCATCGCTACTTCAAGGTCTCGCTGTTCACGTCGCGCAAGCTGGTGATGTTGTTCGGCTGCCTGTGCATGATCGGCCCGGCCTGCATCGGCCTCGTAGACAGCGCCTACACCGCGATTGCCCTGCTGTGCGTCGGCGGTTTCGCCCACCAGACCTTGTCGGGCGCGCTGTTTTCCATCGCCTCGGACTCGTTTGGCAAGAACGACGTGGCCACCGCGACCGGCGGTGGGCAGATGTGCGGATTTATCGGGGCCGCGGCATTTACCGCCGTGTTCGGTGTGCTGGTGACCAAGGTCGGCTACAGCCCGCTGTTTGTGGTGCTGGCGATTTTCGACATCATCGCCGCCATCATCATCCTGACCGTGGCCCGGGAGATTGTTAAAGGCCCCGAGCCAGTCGCCCAGACCGGCCAGGGCGGCACGTTGCTGCCGGTTTAGCCCTGACGCTCCATCGCGGCCTTGTAGAGCGAGTTCTTCGGCTGGGCAAACACCCGTGCCAGCATCGGTTCGAAGAAGCTCAGCGGCAGGGTGTCGTAGGCCGGATCGAACGCTGCCGCGTCGTACTGCGCGCAGAACTCGATGGTTTGGCGGTACTGCGGATGGTCGCCAAATTGCTCGCGCAGGTGGCGGTCCATCCCCAGGTGATGGAAGAAGTAGTAGCCCTGAAAGATCCCGTGCTTCTCCACCATCCATAGGTTCTCGGGGCTTACAAACGGCTTGAGGATCGCGGCGGCGATGTCCGGGTGGTTGTAGGAGCCCAGGGTGTCACCGATGTCATGGAGCAGGGCACACACCACATATTCTTCATCGCGCCCGTCGTGCCAGGCACGGCTGGCGGTTTGCAGCGAATGGGTCAGGCGGTCCACCGGGAAACCGCCGAAGTCGCCCTCCAGCAACCGCAGATGCGCGAGGATCCGGCCGGGCAATTGCCGGGCGTAGGCGCTGAAATCCTTGGCGATGATCGCCCAGTCTTCCTGGGTGCCGTCTTGCATATGGGTGAAGCGGGCCTGCTGGTTCATCAAAGCCTCTCTTATTGTTTTTGAGGGACGGGGCTAGAACGGCACCTTGCCCAGGATCATGTCGCGGTACATCACAAAATCCCCCAGCAGGCTGTAAAGCGGATGCTGGAAGGTCGCCGGGCGATTCTTTTCAAAGAAGAAGTGGCCGATCCAGGCAAAGCTGTAGCCGGCAACCGGCAGCGTCAGCAGCAGCCACCAGGCGCCTTTGCCAATGGCGAACGCAAGAATGAAGATAACGAGGCTGGTGCCGATAAAGTGCAGGCGACGGCAGGTACTGTTGCCGTGTTCGCTCAGGTAATACGGGTAGAAATCGGCGAAGCTGTTGAATTGCCTGACATTTTCCACAGTGGTCGGCCCTCTGGTTATTGTTCTGCCCGACAGATGTTCGGCGGGGAGCTTATTTGAGTCTAGAGTCATCAGTGGTAACAGCCAGTGACAATAGATGCCACTTTAGTATCCTTCGGATTCCTGGCTGTCGTTTCAGCCTTCCTTGTTAAGAAAACGCCATGAGCGAACGAACGACTTCTGCAAGCTGGGCGATGGGGATAGTCAAGGCGCTGGAGATGGACGGCCTGGATTGCCGTGCCTTGTTCAAGCAGCTCGGCCTGGATTACGCCGCGCTGAACGACCCCGATGCGCGTTTCCCCCAGGACTCCATGACCCGGCTCTGGCAGCGCGCGGTAGAGCTGTCGGGCAACCCGGCGATTGGCCTGAACATGGGGAAGGTGGTGCGACCGGCGTCGTTTCATGTGGCCGGCTATGCCTTGATGTCCAGCAACACCCTGGCCGAAGGATTTATGCGGCTGGTGCGTTATCAGCGGATCATTGCTGAAAGCGCCGACCTGAGTTTCCGACTGTTACCTGAAGGCTATGCACTGATTCTTACCGTACACGGTGATCACCTGCCGCCCACCCGGCAAAGCGCCGAAGCCTCCCTGGCGAGTGCGCTGGCGTTGTGCGGCTGGTTGACCGGGCGCACCCTGCAGCCGCGCAAGGTGCTGGTGCAGGGCGATCAGCCGGCGGACCTGGCGCCTTATAAACAAGCCTTCCATGCACCGCTGGTGTTCAACGCGCCCTATGACGCGCTGATCTTCGAGCGGGCGGACATGGAAGCGCCGTTGCCCACGGCGAACGAGGCGATGGCGTTGCTGCATGATCGTTTTGCCGGGGAGTACCTGGCGCGGTTTTCCGAAAGCCGCGTGACCCACAAGGCGCGCCAGGTGTTGTGCCGGTTGCTGCCCCAGGGCGAGCCCAAGCGCGAGGTGGTTGCGCAGACGCTGCATCTGTCCCAGCGCACCCTGCAGCGCCGCTTGCAGGAGGAGGGCACCAGTTTCCAGACCCTGCTCGACGACACTCGCCGCGAATTGGCCGAGCAATACCTGGCGCAGCCGAGCATGACCCTGCTGGAAATTGCCTACCTGTTGGGGTTTGCCGACCCGAGCAACTTCTTCCGGGCGTTCCGCCGCTGGTTCGATGCCACGCCCGGCGAGTACCGGGCGCGGTTGCAGGAAGCGCCCGTCAGTGACGCCAAAACGCCGGAATGCACAGCACAAACACCGTAATGATCTCCAGCCGGCCGAGCAGCATGCCCAGGGACAGGATCCACTTGGCGGCGTCCGGCAGGGTGGAGAAGTTGCCGGCCGGGCCGATGGTTTCCCCCAGGCCCGGGCCCACGCCGGACACGGTACTGGCGGCGCCGGTCAGCGCGGTCATCCAGTCCAGCCCCAGCAGCGACAGGGCCAGGGCGATGGCGCAGATGGTGATGGCGAAGAAGAACGAAAACGTCAGGATCGAGCGCACGATTTCTTCATCGAGGCGATGGCCGTTGTACTTCTGCTTGATCACCGCGCGCGGGTGAATCAGCTGGTTCAAGTTGGCCTTGAGCAGGATGTAGGCCACCTGGAACCGAAAGATCTTGATGCCGCCGGCGGTGGAGCCGGAGCAGCCGCCCACAAAGCCCAGGTAGAAGAACAGCATCAGCGAGAAATTGCCCCAGATGCTGTAGTCCCCCAACGCAAAGCCGGTGGTGGTCACCACTGAAGTGACGTTTACCGCCACGTGACGCAGCGCGTCCAGCCAATGCAGGTCGGTGGTCCACCAGTACCAGGTGCCGAGTACCAGCCAGGTCACCAGCAGCAAACCGAGCAAGCCTTGCACCTGCTGGTCCTTGATCAGCGCGCGGCGGTTGCCCCGCAGCGTGGCCACATACAGGGTGAACGGCAGGCTGCCCATGATCATCACCACCACCGCCACCCAGTGCACTGCCGGCTGTTTCCAGTGGGCCAGGGATTCGTCGGAGGTGGAAAACCCGCCGGTGGAAATGGCCGACATCGCATGGTTGATCGCATCGAACAGGCCCATGCCGGCCCACCAGAAGGCCAGGCTGCCGAGGATGGTGATGCCCACGTAGGCCGCCACGATCAGGCGCGCCACCATGTGCGAGCGGGGCATGACCTTTTCCGAGCGGTCGGAAGATTCGGTCTGGAACAGGCGCATGCCGCCGATACGCAGCAGCGGCAGGATCGCTACCGCCATGCCGATAAAGCCGATGCCGCCGAGCCAGTGCAGCAAGGAGCGCCAGATGAGGATGCCCGGGGACATGGTGTCCAGGCCGCTGAGCACCGTGGAACCCGTGGCGGTGATGCCGGACATGCTTTCGAAGAACGAGTCGGTGTAGCTGATGTGCTGGGTCAGCAGAAACGGCAGCGCGGCGAAGATGCACACCACCAGCCAGCTGGTCACGGTGAGGAGGTACATGTCCCGCGGGCGCAGGTGCACGTGTTCCGGGCGGCCGGGGATGACCAGCGCCAGGCCTGCGATGAACGTGATCAGGCTGGCCCAGAGGAACGATGGCAGGTCGCTGGTGCGTTCGAAAAACACCAGGGTTGCCATGGGGATGACCATGGCGATCGCCAGGGTGATCAGGAAGATGCCGATAATGAAACCGATTATCCGTAAGGTCGGCAACGCCATGAGGTCCGCTCGGTGTGACAGGGAAAGGCGCCATTCTACCTGCGGTGCAGGGCAAGTAAACCGGGGCGCAGCTGACAGCGTATGAACCCGGTGGTGAGTGGGATTTTTGTGGTGAGCGGGCTTGCCCCGCGCTGGGCTGCATAGCGGCCCCAAAAAAAACGCCGGGTTCTTTCAGGAAGAACTCGGCGTTTGCCATTAGGGCTGCTGCGCAGCCCAGCGCGGGGCAAGCCCGCTCGCTACAGTGATCAGAACTCGTGATCGGCGTTATCCGGGTTCAAGTCGCTGATGCCCAGCTTGCCAGCGGCCTGTTCGATCGAACCGGTCTGCTTCACCAGCGCGGCGATGGCATCACGCACGATCTGATTGCCTTTGTCGTTACCGGCGGCGATCAGTTGGTCGTAGTGCTCACCGTTGTTGGCGTGATCCACCATCACCTGGATCTTCGCTTCGGTCGATGCCAGGTCAGCCTTCAGGGTTGCGTCGGCAGCCGGGTCCGCCTTGGCCACCAGGGACGACAGGCTGGCGCCGGTCATTTTGGTGCCGTCGGTGCGGGTGTACTCGCCCAGGTAAACGTTACGGATACCCTTGGCGTCATAGAAGTGCGAGTTGTGGGTGTTGTCGCTGAAGCAATCCTGTTCGTCTTCGGGCGAGTTGGCTTCCAGGGAAACCTTCATGCGCTCACCGGCCAGTTCGCCCAGGGACAGGCTACCCATGCCGAACAGCATTTTGCGCAGGCCATCGGTCGCAGGCTCTGCTTCCAGCGTGGCGCGGTAGTTGTCTTCGACGTTGGGTTTCCAGTTGCCGACCATCTCTTCCAGGTCGCTGACCAACAGTTGCGTCACGGCGCGCAGGTAGGTGCGGCGACGCTCGTTGTGGCCGCCAGTGGCGCCATCACCGGTCATGTAGTCCGAGGCTGGACGGTTGCCGGCGCCCGGGCCGGTGCCGTTCAGGTCCTGGCCCCAGAGCAGGAATTCAATCGCGTGGTAGCCGGTGGCAACGTTGGCCTCGGAACCGCCCAGCTCATTCAGGCTGGCGAGTTTTTCCGGGGTGATGTCTTTCACGTCGACCTTGTCTTCGCCGACCTGGATCTCGTTGTTGGCGATGATGTTGGCGGTGGCGCCAGGGTTGCCCAGGGCGTGTTCGTAGGTCTTGTCGACGTAGTCGATCAGGCCTTCGTCCAGGGGCCAGGCGTTCACCTGGCCTTCCCAGTCGTCAATGATGGTGTTGCCGAAACGGAACACTTCACTCTGCAGGTAGGGCACACGAGCGGCGATCCAGGCGGTACGGGCCGCTTTCAGGGTGTCGTCGTTCGGGTTGGCGAGGAAGGTGTCGATCGCGGTTTGCAGGGTTTTCGCGGTGGACTCGGCATCGCTGTACACCGCGAACACCATGTCTGCGTAATGCGCGACCACCGCCTTGGCGGCGGCTTCGTCAACCTGGCCTGCCGGGGCAGCCGCCGGGGCGGTAGTGCTGGCGGCGGCCGGGGCTTGAGGCGCGGCGGCCTTGTCTTTGCCTTCACCGCAACCGGCGAGCGAAATGGCAATGGCGAGAAGGCTGGCGGTGGCCAGGGGCATACGAATCATGGCGAACATCCTGCTTCGGTTGTTGATGGGGCACGCGGGGGGCGCGCAAAACTGCGACATAATGCGAAAGATTTGCATTTTGTGTAAAGGGTTATAAGTAGGAAATATTTAGTATCGATTTGCCGGCCACCGGTGCGCGTGCTCCCGGTGGCCGGCATCGCCTCAGAGAATGGCGGCGTTGTTGCGCTGGGCCTGTTTCAAATAGGCCACCAACTCCCGCGCCGGCAGGGGTTTGCTGTAGTGGTAGCCCTGACCTTCGTGACAGCCCTCGGAGATGATGTAGGCCTCCTGTTCGGCGGTCTCCACGCCTTCGGCGATCACCTGCATGCCGAGGCTTTTGCCGAGCTGGATGATCGCCCGCACGATGGTCGCATCGTCGTCGTCATCCAGCAGGTCCTGGACGAAACTCTTGTCGATCTTGATCTTGTCCAGCGGCAGGCTTTTCAGATAGCTCAGGGACGAATAGCCGGTGCCGAAGTCATCAATCGCAATCAGCGCGCCGGAGCGGCGCAGGCTCAGCAGGTGCTGGGCGGCGGTGCTGATGTCTTCCATCAGGCCGGTCTCGGTGACTTCCAGCTCCAGGCTGCGGGGCGGCAGGCGGTAGATTTGCAGCAGGTTGTTGACCACCCGTGGCAGCTCGGCGTGGTGCAGTTGCACCGTCGACAGGTTGACCGCCATGCGCAGCTCGGTGAAACCCAGGTCGTGCCATTCCCGCAGTTGCCGGCAGGCCTGGTCCAGGACCCATTCGCCGATGGCAATGATGGTGCCGTTCTGTTCCGCCAGCGGGATAAACAGGTCGGGTGGCACCAGGCCGTGCTCCGGGTGCTGCCAGCGAATCAAGGCTTCGATCCCCACCACGCGGTGGTCGAGGTAGCTGATCTGTGGCTGGTACACCAGGTGGAACTGCTCACGGCTCAAGGCATCGCGCAAGTCTTTTTCCAGCTCGCGGCGGCGGCGCATTTCGCTGTCGACGCTGGCGATATAGAACTGGTAGCGGTTGCGCGAGCGGCTCTTGGCCAGGGTCATGGTCTGTTCGGCTTTTTGCAGCAGCTTTTCGGTGCTGTCGCCGTCTTCCGGGAACAGGGTGATGCCGATGGTGGCGCGCAGGCGGATTTGCTCGTGCCCATCGTCGAGGGCGAACTCCGCTTCCAGGTCATCGAGGATGCTTTGTGCCAGCTCGGCGGCTTCATAAGGCTGCTCGATATCGGCCTGCACCAGGGCGAACTGGTCGCCGCCCAGTCGGGCCAGGGCACCCAGGCGGCCGCTGTGGGCGCGCAGGCGGTCGGCGAGGGCCAGCAGCAACTGGTCGCCGGCCTGGTAGGTGAACTGCTCGTTGACGCTTTTGAAGTCATCCAGCCCCACACACAACACGGCGACCCGACGTTGCCGGCGGCCGGCGTCGATCAGGATCTTGTCCAGTTGCTCCTGCAGTTTCTGGCGGTTCGGCAAACCGGTGAGAAAGTCGTATTGGGCCATGCGCAGCAGGCTGTTTTCCGCCTCATGGCGCAAGTGCGTATTGCGCTCGATGGATTCGAGCAACTGGTTGGCGGTGTTGATCCAGATCCCCAGTTCGTTTTTCTCGTGGCCTTTCAGCTGCGGGATCTTGTGCTCGCTGGGGCGGTCGGGGTTGATCGAACTCAGGTGCTCGATGATTCGCGAGAGCGGCTTGGTCAGCAGCCAGTGATAAACCAGGTACAACACCAGGCCCATGGCCAGCGCTCGCAGCACCCCGGAGATAAAAATGATCACTGAGCTGACGAGAAACCCTTTGCCGTACGTGGCGGTGTCGAGGGTGATGCTCAGGTCACCGTAGTACTCGCTGTAAGGCCCGCGCCCCACCAGCGGCGTGGTGAAAGTGCGTTCCTGGCCCAGAATCAGGTCGGTCAGCCAGCGGCTCGGGGATTGTTGCAGGTCGCGGGTTTTTTCCGCGAGCATGGTTTCGTTGGGGTGGCCGATGGAGGCCATGCGCACGGCATCGTCCTGGAACAGGCCTTCGATGACCTGCATGCCCATCTCCCGGTCCAGGCTGTAGACGGCCTGGGTCGAGGGGTCGCGAAACATGTCGAGGATGCGCTGGGCGTCACCGGCCACGGCCTGGCGCGTCTTGTACGCATCAAAGACGATCTGCGCCGCGCTCAGTACCACGCCCACTGCCAATGCCGAAAGCAGTACCACCCGTAGCAACTTCACCGACAAGCTGTTTTTGAGTTCCAGCTTCAAAGGGTTATTCCTTGTTCCATGCGGGTAGCCTCAATATGCCATGAGTATTGGCAATCCAGTGAGGGCAGTCAAAGGGACATTGCGGCAGGCGCAAAAAGTTACGAAAAGTGGAACTAAATCTTCGCAACGGTTCACTCAGGTCGGGAGAGGAATACGCCTTTCATTCTATTTCGGAGTATTTACTTATGATCGCAGCAGGAGCGGCCGCCGCAGCGTTGGCACCCGTGGTCCTTCCCTTGGTAGGCCAGGCAGCAGGCATGGCGGCAGACGTCGCAAAACAGGCGTTGGGCGCTGTAAGCAATTTTGCTGGGAGCGCTATGAATCAACAGCAGCAAATCAAGTTCTGATGAGGGCTTGTTTATCCCTGTCGATCCTGTGTCGCAAGAGGGGGCGGAGAGAGGTCTTTCCGCCATCTCTTGCGTGCTGTTTTTTTCAGTTTGTGCCATGCAACATCCCGCTCTGGCCCGGCGCAGGGATAAAGGGTGGCGTTGCTGTTAGGACTTGAAGGTAATCGTCAGCTTTTCAGCGTCCAAGCCTTTGGAGAACTCGATGGACTTGCTTGGGGACTCCTGCTCCTCGCCTCCTATCTTCTTAGCCAGGGCATCTGCGAAGGGTTGGATCAATGGCGTGACCGCCTTGACGATATCGCCAACCACAGGAATCGCTGCTTTTAACAAGTCGCCTACTACAGGAAGTGCTGCCAGTGCGCCTATTGTCATTGTTATTTCTCCGACAGGTAAGAGAGATCAATTCCTCTCGTTGATTACGTGGCAAAAGACTATTAGTGAGTTCCGGCGCAGGGATGACAAATTGTTATGCCCACAAAAAAGCCCGGCAATCGCCGGGCTCTCTCTACTGCAAGCAGTACTTAAGCGGTGAAGGTTTTGCCTTCGAACTGCTCGGCCACGAACTTCCAGTTGACCAGGTTCCAGAACGCTTCCACATACTTTGGACGCACGTTGCGGTAGTCGATGTAGTAAGCGTGTTCCCAGACGTCGCAGGTCAGCAGCGGGGTGTCGCCGCTGGTCAGCGGGTTGCCGGCGCCGATGGTGCTGGCCAGGGCCAGGGAACCGTCAGCCTTTTTCACCAGCCAGCCCCAACCGGAACCGAAGGTGCCGACGGAAGTCTTGGTGAACTCTTCCTTGAACTTGTCGAACGAACCGAAGGCGGCGTTGATCGCCTCAGCCAGTGCGCCGGTAGGTTGACCGCCGGCGTTTGGCGCCAGGCAGTTCCAGTAGAAGGTGTGGTTCCAGACCTGAGCGGCGTTGTTGAAGATGCCGCCCGAAGAAGACTTGACGATTTCTTCCAGGGTCTTGCCTTCGAACTCGGTGCCAGGCACCAGGTTGTTCAGGTTCACGACATAGGTGTTGTGGTGCTTGTCGTGGTGATACTCCAAGGTTTCCTTGGAAATGTGCGGCTGCAGGGCATCGTGTGCGTAGGGCAGCGGCGGCAATTCGAAAGCCATGATGATTCTCCTAATCAGGTCAGTTGCGGTGAGCGCAAGGCCGATCACGGGCGGCCAAACAAGCGCCGGGGAGTTTGTACTCTTTGCGGCGCAGGGGCTGGATCATAGCACCGGGGGTGCGGCAAAACCACGCAACAACTGTGTGGGATAGAGGTTCCAGAGCGTTTTGGAATATCTACGCTGCGCTGATTAATTGATAGGCCACGCTGAACATCATGGCGGCCACCAGCAGGTCCAGAATCCGCCAGGTGGCGGGGCGCGCCAGCCACGGTGCCAGCCATGCCGCGCCCAGTGCCAGGGTCATGAACCACAGCAGTGAAGCGCTGGCGGCACCGGCCACGTAAGCGCCGGGTTCGGTTTGCTGGGCGCCGAGGGAGCCGATCAACAAGACGGTGTCCAGATACACATGGGGGTTGAGCAAGGTCACCGCCAGGGCGCTGAGCATCACCGCCTTCAGGGAGCGCACCTTGAGGTGCTCGCCCTGGCCCAGGCTTTGTTTCGAACAGGCCCGGCGCAGGGCAAGGGTGCCGTACCACAACAGGAACGCCGCGCCGCCCCACCGGGCGATCGCCAGCAGTACCGGGTTATGCGCCAGCACGGTGGCCAGGCCGAACACACCGGCCGCCACCAGGATGGCATCGCACACCACGCACAAGGCCGCCACAGGCAGGTGATGTTCACGGCGCAGGCTTTGCGCCAGGACAAAGGCGTTCTGGGTGCCAATCGCCATGATCAAGCCAAAGGCCACCAGCAGGCCGTTCATATAGCTTTGCCACATAGGATTTACTCCGCGCCCGCCGCCAATTGCCGCAACACTGTCATGGCGCGCTCGGCATCGGCGCGGCCGACAAACAGGTGATCGTGGTAGTAGCCGGCAATCACGTTGCAACTGATCCCGGCGGTGCCCAGGGCTGTGGCAAACGCGGCGGTCAGGCCCACGGCTTCCAAGGCTGAATGCACATTGAGGGTGATCCACGCCGCGACATACTCGAACGCCAGCCCGGCCTTTTCAGCCTGTTGGCGCTCGACGATCAGCGTCAGGCCTTCCTGCTCGCGGAAGCTGCCGATCAGCTCGCATCCCTCGGGGATGCGGCTGTCGGCCAGGGTGCAGAACACGTAGTCGCCCTCGTTGAGGTGTGGGCTCATGCTGCGCAGCAGGGTTGCCAGGGCGGTTTCGCCAGCCATGTGGAGGGTCCTTGAATAAGAAGAAGCGATGCTGGCTATTCTCCCGTTCAAAGCTGTATAAGAAAAACCAATATTGCTGATCGCTCATTAGGAAAACTGATGTTCGACTATAAATTGCTTTCCGCCCTCGCAGCGGTGGTGGAACAGGCCGGGTTTGAGCGGGGCGCTCAGGTGCTGGGAATCTCCCAGTCGGCGATTTCCCAGCGCATCAAGCTGCTGGAAGCGCGAGTCGGCCAGCCGGTGCTGGTACGGGCCACGCCGCCGACCCCCACTGAAATCGGCCGTCGTTTGCTCAACCACGTGCAACAGGTACGGCTGCTGGAGCGCGACCTGCAAAGCCAGGTGCCCGCGCTGGATGAAGAGGGCATGCCCGAGCGCCTGCGCATCGCCTTGAATGCCGACAGCCTGGCCACTTGGTGGGCCGAGGCGGTGAGTGACTTCTGCGCCGAGCAGCACCTGCTGCTGGACCTGGTGGTAGAAGACCAGACCGTCGGCCTCAAGCGCATGCGCGCCGGCGAAGTGGCGGCCTGCATTTGCGCCAGCGAACGCCCGGTGGCCGGTGCCCGCAGCCTGTTGCTCGGTGCCATGCGTTACCGGGCGCTGGCCAGCCCCGCGTTTGTCGCTCGGCACTTTCCCGAGGGCGTACGCGCCGATCAACTGGCCCGCACGCCGGCGTTGGTGTTCGGGCCGGATGATTTCCTGCAGCATCGCTACCTGGCTTCCCTGGGCGTTGACGGTGGTTTCGAACACCATTTATGCCCATCGTCCGAAGGGTTTATCCGCCTGACGGAAGCCGGATTGGGCTGGGGCCTGGTGCCCGAATTGCAGGTGCGTGACCAGCTGGAAAGGGGCGTTCTGGTGGAGTTATTGCCAGATAAGCCGATCGATGTGCCGCTGTACTGGCATCATTGGCGCAGTGGTGGACAATTGCTGGGCTTGCTGACCGATCATCTGGCACACACAACGGGGCAATGGTTGGTGCCGTTGGGGTGATGGCCAGCGTCAAGGCAACAGCGATGAAAAACGAAAGAATGCGGAGTAAGTCATGAAAATTCTGGTCACCGGCGCAAGCGGCTTCATTGGCGGGCGTTTTGCGCGTTTCGCCTTGGAGCAGGGCCTGGACGTGCGGGTCAACGGGCGGCGGGCCGAGGGTGTGGAACACTTGGTACGGCGCGGCGCCGAGTTTATCCAGGGTGATTTGAATGATCCGGACCTGGTGCGCGAGTTGTGTCGCGACGTCGAAGCCGTGGTGCACTGCGCCGGGGCCGTGGGGTTGTGGGGGCGTTACCAGGATTTCCACCAGGGCAATGTGCTCGTCACCGAAAACGTGGTGGAGGCCTGCCTGAAACAAAGGGTCGGGCGCCTGGTACACCTGTCGTCGCCGTCGATCTACTTCGATGGCCGCGATCATCTGGGGCTGACCGAAGAGCAAGTGCCCAAGCGCTTCAAGCATCCCTATGCGGCCACCAAATACCTGGCGGAGCAAAAGGTGTTCGGCGCCCAGGAGTTCGGCCTCGAAGTACTGGCCCTGCGCCCGCGGTTTGTCACGGGCGCCGGTGACATGAGCATCTTCCCGCGCCTGTTGAAAATGCAGCGCAAAAACCGCCTGGCAATTGTTGGCGATGGCCTGAACAAGGTCGATTTCACCAGCGTTCACAACCTCAATGAAGCCCTGCTCAGCGGTTTGCTCGCGACGGGCTCGGCGTTGGGCAAGGCCTACAACATCAGCAACGGTACCCCGGTGCCGGTGTGGGATGTGGTGAACTACGTGATGCGCCAAATGGACATGCCTCAGGTCACCCGTTACCGGTCCTACGGCTTGTCCTACAGTGTTGCGGCGCTCAATGAGGCGTTTTGCGCGATGTGGCCAGGGCGCCCGGAACCTGCTTTGTCACGGCTGGGCATGCAGGTCATGAACAAAGATTTCACCCTCGACATCACCCGCGCACGGCATTATCTCGACTACCAGCCCAAGGTCAGCCTGTGGGCGGCCCTCGACGAGTTTTGCAGTTGGTGGAAAGCCCAGGACGTGGGGCTTAAATAACCGGCAACACACCGGGAACCGAATTTGCGACCCGGGGTCGATCAGTGCGGCAGGCCAGGGGTTTATACTCCGGCGCTTGGCTATCCATATGCCACCTCAAAGGATTTAAGGTTGATTCATGCGTAACGATGCTAACGACGACTTTGACAACGTCCCCAGCCTGCGGGCTGACACCTCGGACGACGATGATTTTGAGCCTACGCCAGCCACGTCCGTGCGCTCCCGACCAACGCCGGTCGTCAAGGTCAAGAGCGCCAGTACCGGGCCGTTGTGGGCATTGGTCGGCGCGCTGCTGTTCGCCTTTGCCGGCCTTGCCTGGTGGAGCTTCCAGCAGATTTCCCTGATGGGCCAGCAACTGGTGGCGACCCAGGAAAGCTTCGCGCGCATCAGCGAAGAAGCGGCGGGGCGCCTGCAGGACATTTCCGGCAAGGTGGTGGCCAGCGAGGCCAATGTGAATAACGGCAGTGAAGCCCTGAAGCTACAGATCAAACAGCTGGAAACCCAGCTGCTGGAGCAGGGCAAGCAGCAGTTGGGTGTGGCGGGCCAGGCGACTGACCTCGATAAACGCCTGGAGCAAATGACCACCAGCACCACCCAACTGGCCGGCGCCAACGCGCAGTTGCAGGGCCAGGTCCAGGCGCTGACGGATGCCGTGGCAACCCTCAAGTCCCGGGACGCGGATTTCAAGGAACTCTCCGCCGACGTCGCCGCGCTGAAAAAGCAGGGCAACCCTGCGGCCGCGATTGCCCGCCTGGAGCAAGACCTTGTGGTCCTCAAGAGCGAACAGGACAGCCGCGCGGCCGCCTCCGACGGCCCGACCAACAAGGAGTTCGACGTGTTCCGCATCCAGACCACGCGCAACGTCACCACCTTGCAGAGCCAGGTGCAGAACCTGCAGCAGCAGATCAACCAGCCGGCGCGGATCACTCCACTCGGGCAGCCATGATGTTGATCCCCTGTAGGAGTCATGCGCATGACTCCTACAGGCCCTAGCACACTCAATGTCACCACTCGGTGACATTTCCTACCTCCTTCGTTACTTGCCCTCGCCCCGCCCTTGTTTAGACTCCCGTCATCCCGCACATAATAAAAAGGGCTAATCATGACCACGCAACCACTGCCTGCCAGTAGTTGGCTGAACGCACCTGCCCATCACGCCTGGCTTGCCACTGAAGGCCAGCGCCTGCTGTCATTCGCCAAGGCGTCCAGGCTGCCTGAAGGCTTCGGCAACCTCGACGACCACGGCGTCTTGCCGCCCGATGCCGTCGCCGAAACCATGAACACCGCCCGTATGACCCACAGCTTCGCCATGGCCCACGGCCTGGGCTTGCCCGGTTATGCCGAGCTGGTGGAACACGGTGTCGCGGCCCTCAGCGGCCCGCTGCGCGACGCCCGCCACGGCGGCTGGTTCGCCAAGCCCGATGCCCGCGATGGCAACACCGGCAAGGCCGCCTACCTGCACGCCTTTGTGGCCTTGGCCGCCAGCTCTGCGGTAGTGGCCGGCGCACCCGGCGCCCAGACCTTACTCAACGACGCGACCCACATCATCGACCAGTACTTCTGGAGCGAAGAGGAGGGCGCGATGCTCGAGTCCTTTGCCCAGGACTGGAGCGGTGTCGAAGCCTATCGCGGCGCCAACAGCAACATGCACGCCACCGAAGCCTTCCTGGCCCTGGCCGATGTCACCGGTGAAACCCGCTGGCTGGACCGGGCGCTGCGCATCGTCGAACGGATTATTCATACCCATGCGGCGGAAAACCGGGACATGGTGATCGAACATTTCGACAGCCACTGGCAACCCCTGCGCGGTTACAACGAAGACAACCCGGCCGACGGTTTTCGCCCGTACGGCATCACCCCCGGCCACGGCTTTGAATGGGCGCGGCTGGTGTTGCACCTTGAGGCCGCGCGCCTGGACGCCGGGCTCGTCACCCCTGATTGGTTGTTGACCGACGCCAAGGGCCTGTTCGCCAGCGCCTGCGAATATGCCTGGGCGGTCGACGGTGCCCCCGGCATTGTCTATACCCTCGACTGGAGCCAGCGCCCAGTGGTGCGCGAGCGCCTGCACTGGACCCATTGCGAAGCCAGCGCCGCTGCCCAGGCGTTGCTCAAACGCACGGGAGAGCTGCATTACGAGACCTGGTACCGGCGCTTCTGGGAGTTCTGTGAAAGTCATTTCATCGACCGAACCCACGGCAGCTGGCATCACGAACTGAGCCCGAAAAACCAGCCCAGCGCCAAGATCTGGGGTGGCAAGCCGGACCTCTACCACGCCTGGCAGTCTGTATTGCTGCCGGGTCTACCCTTGTCACCGAGCATGGCCAGTGCCGTGGCCGCCGGGCGTTATGTCACCAAGTGGTGACATTTTGGCGTCCCTTTGTTACCTGCACCTGAAAAATCCCTGTTTAAACTCGTTTGCAGCGCAAGCACCGACTTGCATGCATAACAACAAGAAAAAAGGTACTCAGATGAAAGCGATCAGTCGCCTCGCCGTAGCTATTTCCGTTGCCTCGTTGTTTCCCCTCAGTGCTTTTGCCGCCGACTCGAAAGGGACGGTTGAAGTTGTGCATTGGTGGACCTCGGGTGGCGAGAAAGCGGCAGTAGATGTCCTGAAGGCTCAAGTTGAAAAAGACGGTTTCACCTGGAAAGACGGTGCCGTCGCCGGCGGTGGCGGTTCCACTGCCATGACCGTACTGAAAAGCCGCGCCGTTGCTGGCAACCCGCCAGGCATGGCCCAGATCAAAGGCCCCGACATCCAGGAATGGGCGTCCACCGGGCTGCTCGACACCGACGTCCTGAAGGTTCCCGCCAAAGAAGAAAAGTGGGACTCCCTGCTGGACAAGAAAGTCTCCGATACCGTGAAGTACGAAGGTGATTACGTGGCCGTGCCGGTGAACATTCACCGCGTCAACTGGCTGTGGATCAACCCGGAAGTCTTCAAGAAAGCCGGTATCGAAAAACCGCCTACCACCCTCGAAGAGTTCTACGCCGCTGGCGACAAGCTGAAGAAAGCCGGCTTCATTCCGCTCGCCCACGGTGGCCAGCCTTGGCAGGACAGCACCGTTTTCGAAGCAGTCGTACTCTCGGTAATGGGGGCTGACGGTTACAAGAAAGCCCTGGTCGACCTGGACGAAAAAGCCCTGACCGGCCCTGAAATGATCAAGTCCCTGACCGAGCTGAAGAAAGTCGCGACCTACATGGACGTCGACGGCAAGGGCCAGGACTGGAACCTCGAAGCGGCCAAAGTCATCAATGGCAAGGCCGGCATGCAGATCATGGGTGACTGGGCCAAGAGTGAATGGACCGCCGCCAAGAAAGTCGCCGGCAAAGACTACGAGTGCGTAGCCTTCCCGGGCACCGACAAGGCGTTCACCTACAACATCGACTCCCTCGCGGTGTTCAAGCAGAAGGACAAAGGCACTGCTGCCGGTCAGCAGGACATCGCCAAAGTCGTGTTGAGCGAAAACTTCCAGAAAGTCTTCAGCATCAACAAGGGCTCGATCCCGGTTCGTATCGACATGTTGAAAGACATGGGCAAATACGGCTTTGACTCCTGCGCCCAGACCGCCGCCAAGGACTTCCTGGCAGACGCCCAGACCGGCGGCCTGCAGCCAAGCATGGCGCACAACATGGCGACCACGCTGGCCGTACAAGGCGCGTTCTTTGACGTAGTCACCAACTACATCAACAACCCGGCCGCTGATCCGGCAGCCACCGCGAAGCAACTGTACAGCGCGGTCAAGTCGGCCAAGTAACGGTTAGTACTGAATGGCCTTGCGGGGGGACCCCTAACCCCCGCAAGGCATGTTCCTGTAGTCCTTTTTCCCTGTACTGGATTTTCCCATGAGTTCTGTTGCTGTGTTCAGCAAAGCCTCGCCGTTCGATGCACTGCAGCGCTGGCTACCCAAACTGGTGCTGGCGCCGAGCATGTTCATCGTTCTGGTGGGCTTCTATGGCTACATCCTGTGGACGTTTGTGCTGTCGTTCACTAACTCGACTTTCCTGCCGACCTACAAGTTCGTGGGCCTGGCTCAATACGCGCGCTTGTTCGACAACGACCGCTGGTGGGTCGCGAGCAAGAACCTCGCGGTGTTCGGTGGCATGTTCATCGGCATCACGTTGGTGATCGGCGTGACGCTGGCGATTTTCCTCGACCAGAAAATCCGTCGCGAAGGCTTTATCCGCACCATTTACCTGTACCCGATGGCGCTCTCGATGATCGTTACCGGTACCGCCTGGAAATGGCTGCTCAACCCGGGCATGGGCCTGGACAAACTGTTGCGTGACTGGGGCTGGGAAGGCTTTCGCCTGGACTGGCTGATCGACCCGGACCGTGTGGTGTATTGCCTGGTGATCGCCGCTGTGTGGCAAGCCTCGGGCTTCATCATGGCGATGTTCCTCGCCGGCCTGCGCGGTGTTGATCAATCGATCATCCGTGCTGCGCAGATCGACGGCGCGAGCATGCCGCGCATCTACTGGAAAGTGGTGCTGCCAAGCCTGCGTCCGGTGTTCTTCAGTGCGGTGATGATTCTGGCGCACATCGCGATCAAGAGTTTCGACCTGGTGGCGGCCATGACCGCGGGTGGTCCGGGTTACTCCTCCGACCTGCCGGCGATGTTCATGTACTCCTTCACCTTCAGCCGCGGCCAGATGGGCATGGGCTCGGCCAGTGCGATTCTGATGCTCGGTGCGATTCTCGCAATCATCGTGCCTTACCTGTACTCCGAGCTAAGGACCAAGCGCAATGACTAGTCTTGTCGGCAAACCTGCCATCAGCCTGAGCCGCATCGCGATCTACGCGGTGCTGATCCTCGCTGTCCTGTTGTACCTGGTGCCGTTGGTGGTCATGTTGCTGACCAGCTTCAAGACCCCGGAAGACATCAGCACCGGCAACCTGCTGAGCTGGCCTTCCGTTGTCACCGGCATTGGCTGGGTGAAAGCCTGGGCCACGGTTGACGGTTACTTCTGGAACTCGATCAAGATCACCGTTCCGGCCGTGCTGATCTCCACCGCCATCGGTGCCTTGAACGGCTACGTGCTGTCGATGTGGCGTTTTCGCGGTTCGCAGTTGTTCTTCGGCCTGCTGCTGTTCGGCTGCTTCCTGCCGTTCCAGACCGTGCTGCTGCCAGCCTCGTTCACCCTCGGCAAGATGGGCCTGGCCAGTACCACCACGGGCCTGGTGTTCGTGCACATCGTCTACGGACTGGCGTTTACTACACTGTTCTTCCGTAACTACTACGTCAGCATTCCCGATGCACTGGTGAAGGCGGCACGCCTGGATGGCGCGGGGTTCTTCACGATCTTCCGCCTGATCATCCTGCCGATGTCGACACCGATCATCATGGTGTGCCTGATCTGGCAGTTCACGCAGATCTGGAACGACTTCCTGTTCGGCGTGGTGTTCTCCAGCGGTGATTCGCAGCCCATCACAGTGGCGCTGAACAACCTGGTCAACACCAGTACCGGGGTCAAGGAATATAACGTTGATATGGCGGCGGCGATGATCGCCGGGCTGCCGACCCTGCTGGTCTATGTGGTCGCAGGCAAGTATTTCGTGCGCGGCCTGACGGCCGGCGCGGTCAAGGGGTAATCATGGCAACGCTTGAACTTCGTAACGTAAACAAGACCTACGGTACCGGCCTGCCGGACACCCTGAAGAATATCGAACTGTCGATCAAGGAAGGTGAGTTCCTGATCCTGGTCGGGCCTTCGGGTTGCGGCAAATCGACCTTGATGAACTGCATCGCTGGCCTGGAAAACATCACCGGCGGCGCGATCATGATCGGCGATCAGGACGTGAGCGGCATGAGTCCCAAGGATCGCGACATCGCCATGGTGTTCCAGTCCTACGCGCTGTACCCGACCATGAGCGTGCGCGAGAACATCGAGTTCGGCCTGAAGATTCGCAAGATGCCCCAGGCGGCGATCGACGAAGAAGTGGCGCGCGTCGCCAAGTTGCTGCAGATCGAGCACCTGCTCAATCGCAAGCCGGGCCAGCTCTCGGGCGGCCAGCAACAGCGCGTGGCCATGGGCCGTGCACTGGCGCGTCGTCCGAAGATCTACCTGTTCGACGAACCGCTGTCCAACCTCGACGCCAAGCTGCGGGTCGAGATGCGTACCGAAATGAAACTGATGCACCAGCGTCTGAAAACCACCACCGTCTACGTCACCCACGATCAGATCGAAGCGATGACCCTGGGGGACAAAGTGGCGGTGATGAAGGACGGCATCATCCAGCAGTTCGGCACGCCGAAAGAGATCTACAACGACCCGGCCAACCTGTTCGTGGCGAGCTTTATCGGTTCGCCGCCGATGAACTTCATTCCACTGCGCCTGCAACGCAAGGACGGCCGCCTGGTGGCGCTGCTGGACAGCGGCCAGGCCCGGTGTGAATTGCCGCTGAGCATGAACGATGCAGGCCTTGAAGACCGCGAAGTGATCCTGGGCCTGCGCCCGGAGCAGATCGTGCTGGCCGCAGCCGAAGCCACCGGCGCACCGACCATTCGGGCCGAGGTGCAAGTCACCGAACCGACTGGCCCGGACACCCTGGTGTTCGTGCAAATCAATGACACCAAGGTCTGCTGCCGCCTGGCGCCCGATGTGGCGCCGCAGGTGGGCGAGACCCTGACCCTGCAGTTCGATCCGGCCAAGGTGTTGCTGTTCGACGCCAAGACCGGTGAGCGTCTGGGCACTGCCGCTTCGTTGCCTGCACAGGAGCGCAGTGACAACGTCGCTCAATTCAAGGGACGTTGAATGGCAGGAGCGGGCACGCTCCTGTCGGGGAACCAGGGACAAAGAAGTAAACCGCGTTAGATAAAAACAGTTAATAACAATAAAGACGAGGATGTAGGGATGAAAAAGCAACACAACAACACCCGGCTGATCTGCCAACTGTCAGCAGCAGCAGCCCTGGTATTGTCCGCCAATGCGATGGCGGCCGATGCATTCAGCTCCGATTCCAAGTGGATGACCGGCGATTGGGGCGGTGAGCGTACCAAGCTGATCGAGCAAGGTATCGACATCAAGGCGGATTACGTAGGTGAAGTCGGTGGCAACCTCAGCGGTGGCTACAACAACGACAAAACTGCCCGTTACGCTGACCAGTTCGGTCTGGGCGTAGCACTGGACCTGGACAAGCTGTGGGGCTGGAGCAACACCCAGGCCAAGATCCAGTTGACCAATCGTAATGGTGCGAACATCTCCAACGACCGTATCGGTGACCCGCGTGCCGGCACCTTGAGTTCGTCTCAAGAAGTCGACGGCCGTGGCCACATGGTGCGTCTGACGCAGTTCTGGATTCAGCACCAGATGTTCGACAACAAGCTGGACGTGAAACTCGGTTACTTCGGTGAAGGCGAAGACTTCAACACCTTCCCGTGCGACTTCCAGAACCTGTCGTTCTGCGGCTCCCAGGTCGGTAACTATGTAAACACCTGGTACAACTGGCCAGTCAGCCAGGCGGCTATCCGCGTGAAGTACAACATCACGCCTGAGCTGTATGCGCAAATCGGTGCGTACAACCAGAACCCGTCGCAGCTTGAGCACGGCAACGGCTTCAAACTCAGCGGCAGCGGCACCAAGGGCACCGTATTGCCGGTGGAATTGGTCTGGTCGCCTAAGGTCAACGGCCTGCCGGGCGAATACCGTGTGGGTTACTACAAGAGCACCGCCGATGCCACCGACGTACGTGAAGACGTCAACGGCAACGATGCTGGCACCACGGGCGCAGCCTTCCGTGTTCGCAGCAGCAAAAGCGGTTACTGGGGCGTTCTGCAACAGCAACTCACCACCCACAATGGCGACGCTTCCCGCGGCTTGAACATCGCGGCCAACGTCACCTTCCACGACAAAGACACCAACCTGGTCGACAACTACCAGTCGCTGATGCTTGTGTACAAGGGCCCATTCGACGCACGTACCAAAGATGACGTGGGTATCGGTGTCTCCCGTATCCACGCCAACAGTGACGTGAAGAAAAACGCCGAGTTGCTCAATGCCGCTGGTGGTTTCACCGATTACGATCAGTCGGGCTACGCACCGCTGCGTAACACTGAGTACAACGTCGAACTGAACTATGGTTTCCACGTCACCAACTGGCTGACCGTGCGTCCTAACCTGCAATACATCGCCAACCCAGGCGGCGTGAAGCAGGTCGACAACGCGGTAGTCGCGGGCCTGAAAATTCAGTCTACGTTCTAACGTTGTTGCGATAAGCTCCTTCTCTCTGTGCGCATTTTGCGGGTAGCCATGGCTATCCGCTTTTTTTTGTGTGGGAGCAGGCAAGCCAGCTCCTTCAAAGATATTCAGGACCGTGGCACATGCATGAGCATCCGCTGCAACGCTTTTTCAAATCCCTGCGCGAGCGACCGGTATTCGCCTGGGAACGCTTTCAGATGCGCGATGTGTTGGTGATCGATCACCCGCTCTGCCAGGCGGTGTTCAGTCGCCAGGGCGCGCAATTGCTGCACTTTCAGCCCAAGGGCCAGAAACCGTGGCTGTGGTGCGCGGCCAAGTGGCCGCAGGTCGGCGCCATTCGTGGCGGCGTGCCGGTGTGTTGGCCATGGTATGGCCGCCATCCCAGCGAAAACGCGTGGCCGTCCCATGGTTGGGCACGGCTGATCGACTGGAAACTGCTGGACAGCAGCACCGACGACGACGGCGTGCGTTTGCACTGGCAATTGCAGCTATGCGATTGGCAGGTGGACCTGCATGCGCACCTGGGGGAAACCCTGGAACTGCGCCTGGCCACCGAGCACCAGGACGAACTTCCGTGCCAGCTGAGCCATGCTTTGCACGCCTATTGGCGAATTGGCAACGTCGGTGAGATAGCGCTGTCTGGGCTCGATGGGGCGCAAGGCTACGACCAGCTCAATCGCCAGGTTTGCCAGCAGGAAGGTGAATTGCGGGTCGATGGCGGCTGTCAGCGGGTGTTCCAGCACGAGGGCGAGTTGCACCTCAAGGACCATGCCTGGCAGCGCGAGTTGTGCATCGATACCGGCGAGAGTGCCGACACGGTGGTGTGGCACCCGGGCAGCCGGCCGTTGCTGGGGGTGAGCTTCAACGAGGCGTCGGGGTTTGTGTGTGTGGAGTCGGCGATGGCCGGGGCGAGCCTGGCGCCGGGGGAGAGGGCGCATTTGAGTTTGCAGGCGCGGGTGGGTGCCTGAGGCCTGTGGTGAGCGGGCTTGCCCCGCGCTGGGCTGCGAAGCGGCCCTGAAACCAGCCACCGAGATATACCTGAATCAACTCGGTGAGCTTAATAGGACCGCTTCGCGGCCCAGCGCGGGGCAAGCCCGCTCACCACAGTCGCGTAGATTTCGAACTAGTTGAACTCATCCCCAACCGGATACCGGCTGTCATTCAAGCTCTCTTTGATCTTGCGCAAATGCGGCTGGAAATCCACCCCGCGACGCAAGGTCATGCCCGTCGCCAGCACGTCCAGCACCGTCAGCTGGATGATCCGCGAGGTCATCGGCATGTAGATGTCGGTGTCTTCCGGCAACGGAATGTTCAGGCTCACGGTACTGACCTTGGCCAGTGGCGAGTTCTCGGCCGTTACGCCCAGCACCGAAGCACCGTTTTCCCGCGCAATACGCGCCACTTCCACCAACTCACGGGTACGCCCGGTGTAGGAGATGATCACGAATAACTCGCCGGTATGGGCCACCGAAGCAATCATCCGCTGCATCAGCACATCGGCATGGGCCGTGACCGACAGGTTGAAACGGAAAAACTTGTGCAGGGCATCCATGGCCACCGGCGCCGAAGCCCCCAGGCCAAAGAAGTGGATCTGCCGGGCCTGGATCAGCAGGTCCACGGCCTTGCTGATCAGGTTCGGGTCCAGGGCCTGGCAGGCGCTGTCCAGGGAGGCGATGGCGCTGCCAAAGATCTTCTGGGTGTAGGCCTCGGGGTTATCATCGGCCCCTACCGCGCGGCTGACATACGCCGCGCCGCTGGCCAAACTTTGCGCCAGCTGCAATTTAAGTTCAGGGTAACCACTCACGCCGAACGAGCGGCAGAAGCGGTTCACTGTAGGTTCGCTGACCGAAGCGGCCTGGGCGAGGGCGGCGATAGAGAAGCGGGTCGCCTGCTGCGGGTTGAGCAGGATGACCTCGGCGACTTTACGTTCAGCCTTGTTCAGTTCTTCGAGGCGTTTCTGGATCTGTTCCAGTAGATTTCGCACGCGGTCCATTCATGTTTCCTTAGGGCGACGATGCAAATAAGGGTCGTCAACCAGTCGACGAGCGGCCCTTTGCGGTGGCCTATCCTACTTAGGGTAGTTGAACACCACCACTCGGAATACGTTTTTTGGGAAAATGTTGTGGTTATTACTACATTTTTCCTTGAGTGATGCCTTAAAAAAAGGTATTTGTAGCTTAACTTGATAAAAGAACAAACATCATGCCTTCGATAACCGTAGAACCCTGCACCTTTGCCCTGTTTGGCGCCTTGGGTGATCTGGCGCTGCGCAAGTTATTTCCTGCCCTTTATCAACTCGATGGTGCGGGCCTCCTGCACGAAGACACGCGCATCCTGGCCCTGGCCCGTGAGGCGGGTTCCGAGCAGCAGCACCTGGCCCATATCGAAAAAGAATTGCGCAGCTACGTCGGCAAGGAACTGGACGAAACCGTCGCCCAGCGCTTCCTGGCTCGCCTGACGTACCTGCACGTCGACTTCCTGAAAGCCGACGACTATGTTGCCCTGGCGGAAAAAGCCGGCACCGAACAACGCCTGATTGCCTACTTCGCCACCCCGGCGGCGGTGTACGGCGCGATCTGCGAAAACCTGTCCAAGGTCGGCCTGGCGGACAACACCCGCGTGGTCCTGGAAAAACCCATCGGCTCGGACCTCGATTCGTCGCGCAAGGTCAACGACGCCGTGGCGCAGTTTTTCCCGGAAAACCGCACCTACCGCATCGACCACTACCTGGGCAAAGAAACCGTCCAGAACCTGATCGCCCTGCGTTTTGCCAACAGCCTGTTTGAAACCCAGTGGAACCAGAACTACATCTCCCACGTGGAAATCACCGTGGCCGAGCAGGTAGGCATCGAAGGTCGCTGGGGTTACTTCGACAAGGCCGGGCAACTGCGGGACATGATCCAGAATCACCTGCTGCAGCTGCTGTGCCTGATCGCCATGGACCCGCCGGCCGACCTGTCTGCCGACAGTATTCGTGACGAGAAGGTCAAGGTGCTCAAGGCCCTGGCGCCGATCAGCCCGGATGGCCTGACCACCCAAGTGGTGCGCGGCCAATACATCGCCGGCTACAGCGCCGGCAAGCCGGTGCCGGGTTACCTCGAAGAAGAGAATTCAAACACCCAGAGCGACACCGAGACCTTCGTCGCCCTGCGTGCCGATATCCGTAACTGGCGTTGGGCCGGGGTGCCGTTCTACCTGCGCACCGGCAAGCGCATGCCGCAAAAGCTGTCGCAGATCGTCATCCACTTCAAGGAACCGTCCCACTACATCTTCGCCCCCGAGCAGCGCTTGCAGATCAGCAACAAGCTGATCATCCGCCTGCAACCGGACGAAGGTATTTCCTTGCGCGTGATGACCAAGGAGCAGGGCCTGGACAAGGGCATGCAACTGCGCAGCGGGCCACTGCAACTGAATTTTTCCGACACCTATCGCAGCGCGCGGATTCCCGATGCCTACGAGCGGTTGTTACTTGAAGTCATGCGCGGCAACCAGAACCTGTTTGTGCGCAAAGATGAAATTGAAGCCGCGTGGAAGTGGTGTGACCAGTTGATCGCCGGGTGGAAAAAATCCGGTGATGCGCCCAAGCCGTACGCGGCGGGGTCCTGGGGGCCGATGAGCTCGATTGCACTGATCACGCGGGACGGGAGGTCTTGGTATGGCGATATCTGAACTGAAACTGCCTCAGGGCGTCACTGCCCATGAGTACCGCACCGCGGCGCTGCTGGCCGACGGCTTGGCCAATGACGTGGCCGAACAACTGCGCACGGCCATCAGCGCCCGTGGCGAAGCGACCCTGGTGGTGTCCGGTGGCCGCAGCCCGGTGGCGTTCTTCCAGAACCTCGCCAAGCAAGGCCTGGACTGGTCCAAAGTGACCATCACCCTGGCCGACGAGCGCTGGGTGCCGGTGGAACATGCCGACAGCAATGCCGGCCTGTTGAAAAAGTATTTGCTGCAAGGCCCGGCGGCCAAGGCGAAGTTCCTGAGCCTGTATAGCGTCGCCGCCACCCTGGAGCAGGCTGCCGAGCAGGCCGATCGCCTGCTGGCCGAGTTGCCGGCGATTGACGTGCTGGTACTGGGCATGGGCGACGACGGCCACACCGCGTCGCTGTTCCCCAACAGCCCGAACCTGGCTGATGCACTGAAGCCGGATGGCAGCCGTCGTTGCTGGCCAATGCTGGCGCCGACCGTGCCGCACCAGCGCCTGACCATGAGTCGGGCATTGCTGGCCACCGCCCACTACACCGTGCTGTCGATTTCCGGCAGCTCGAAATTGACCACCTTGAGCGCCGCGCTGGCCAGTGACGACGTTGCTGCCATGCCGATACGCGCGTTTTTGCAACCTACTTTAGAGATTTACTGGTGCCCATGAGCCAAGGATCAGCCGCGATGAACAGCCCTCAACCTACCGTTTCCATGGCGGACAAAGTTGCCTTGATCGACAGCCTCTGCGCCAAGGCGCGGATCCTGCCGGTGATCACCATTGCCCGTGAACAGGACATTCTGCCGCTGGCCGATGCCCTGGCCGCCGGTGGTTTGACCGCACTGGAAGTGACCCTGCGTTCGCAGTTCGGCCTGAAGGCCATCCAGGTGCTGCGTGAGCAGCGTCCGGAGCTGTGCACCGGCGCCGGTACCGTGCTGGATCGCCATATGCTGGAAGCGGCCGAAGTGGCCGGTTCGCAATTTATCGTCACCCCGGGCATTACCCGTGACCTGCTGGAAGCCTCGGTGCACAGCCCGATTCCGCTGTTGCCTGGCATCAGCAATGCTTCCGGGATCATGGAAGGTTATGGCCTGGGTTATCGCCGCTTCAAGCTGTTCCCGGCTGAAGTCAGCGGTGGCGTGGCGGCCATCAAAGCGTTGGGCGGCCCGTTTGGCGAAGTGAAATTCTGCCCGACTGGCGGTGTGGGCCCGGCCAACATCAAGAGCTACATGGCCTTGAAGAATGTGATGTGCGTGGGCGGTAGCTGGATGCTGGACCCTGAGTGGGTCAAGAACGGCGACTGGGCACGTATCCAGGAAACCACCGCCGAGGCGCTGGCCCTGCTGGACTGATTGGATTTACCGAATCGTTGTTGCTGTGTTCTACGGCATTTTTGCGGCGCACTTGGTCGGTGTGCCGCTTTTTTTTGCCTGCTGGAAACCTTCAGGGGTGACTGAGTACATATCCGTTATTTAGGTAACGGCGGCTTATGGTTTCGCTCTTACAGCGAGTCACTTTGCAAAAGCGGCAAAGTAACCAAAACGCTCTGCCCCGCCTGTCGGCACCTCGCTAAGGCTCGGTGTTCCCTCACTCCGGAATTGCCCCGCGGGCCGCCGCGACGGGGCGTCCCTGCCCCGTCGCGGCTAAACCGGCGTCCT
>NZ_AHHC01000037.1:0-78630 GCF_000242655.1 Pseudomonas sp. PAMC 25886 | reverse complement strand
GGCAGGTTGCTGAAGCTGAACAGGCCCAGCAGCAACACGGCGGCGGTGGCCAGGGGCTTCCAATGGGGTTTGATACGGCGCCAGGCGCTGGGCTTGCGCGGCGCATTCAGGGCAACGGCCGCGCTGTGCACGGGCGCGCCGCCCCAGGCGGCCTGGGCCTTGATGAAGGCTTCGGCGTGCAGCGGGTCACTGGCGAGCCAGGCTTCAAATTCGGCCTGCTGCCCGGGTTGCGGGCACTGCAAGGCGATCAGCCAGTCGAGGGCTTGGTCCATAGCCGTGTCTTGCAACACCTCATGAGCCAGCTCATGGGGGTGCAGTTTATTCGGATCCGTCACGGTGTTCCTCGGGTCTTCGCCACGTTTTAATCAATAGTCCTACAGACTGTTCCGACAAAGCTTAAGGGCGATCCAGTCTTTCGGCCACACCTATGCAGATGGCCATGATCAATTTCAGTTCCTTTTGCACGGTGCTCAGGGACACCTCGAGCTTGTCGGCGATCTCCTGATAGCTGCAACCGTGCAGGCGGCTGAGGATAAAGATTTGCTGTTGGCGGGCGCTCAACTGGCCGAGGCTGACGCTCAGGTGTTCGAGCAATTGCTCGGCCTGTGTCGCATCTTCGGGGGTGCTGACGGGGGAGGCGACGCTTTGCAGGACGTCCAGCGGGACATCTTCCTGCAGGGTACGGGCCTGAATCCTGCGGGCGCGCAAGTGGTCCAGCGCCAGGTTGCGTGCCGTTTGGTACACGAAGGGTTCGAGGTGGTCGATCGGCCGTTCGCTCAAGGCCCGGGTGACGCGCAGGTAGGTTTCCTGCAGCAGGTCCTCGGCGGTGCTGTGGTTATTCACCATCCGCTGCAAGGTGCGCAGCAGAATCACGCGCTGGGTGAGGAAGACTTGGTTGAAGCGAGATTGGCTCACAGTGATACCAGACCGATTTGCAGCGAATGATAATGCTTATCATCAACGCAAATGGCAAGTGGCACTTTGAGAGCCTTGTGTTGGCCCAAGGCTGCGATCGACTGCGAAGCCGGCGTATTCCAGACGCTGCCGATATGTCTGAAGTACCTGTTCGCCTGGTTTACGGCTGCTTCGCAGTCGATCGCAGCCTTGTGGCCACTTAAGGTGTTACGGGGTTATACGCGATCCCGCAGATACGCCTGGTAGTCCGGAATCCGGTGCTCATGGGCCTGTTCCATCATCGGGCTGCTGAGCAGGTAGTCGGCGCTGCATTCATTGCAGGCCACCGGGATGTTCCACACCGCGGCCACCCGCAGCAGCGCCTTGATATCCGGGTCGTGAGGCTGCGGTTCGAAGGGGTCCCAGAAGAACACCAGCATGTCCACCCGCTGCTCGGCGATTTGCGCGCCGAGTTGCTGATCACCGCCCAGCGGGCCGCTGATCATGGTGTCGATGGGCAAGCCCAGGCGGGCACTCAACAGGTGCCCGGTGGTGCCGGTCGCCACGAGGTCGTGGCGGGCCAGGCGGTCTTGTTGCCGCTCGGCCCAGTCCAGGAGAAACACCTTGCAATGGTCATGGGCAACCAGGGCGATACGCTTGCGCGCCGCCATGGTCTTGTTCATGAAGCCGATGCCGACCATGCCGTTACTCCGCGTTGCAGAGCGCCAGGCAGTTATCCAGCATGCGGTTCGAGAAGCCCCACTCGTTGTCGTACCAGGCCAGCACTTTCAGCAGTTTGCCGCTGACTTTGGTGTGGTTGGCGTCGAAGATCGACGAAAGCGGGTTATGGTTGAAGTCACTGGAAACCAGCGGCAGGGTGTTGTAGCCGAGGATTTTCGAGTGCTGGCTGGCTTCTTTCAGCAGCGCGTTGACTTGCTCGGCGCTGGCTTCTTTTTTCAGTTGTACGGTGAGGTCCACCAGCGACACGTTGATCACCGGCACACGGACGGCCATGCCGGTCAGCTTGCCTGCGAGTTCCGGCAGTACCAGGCCCACGGCCTCGGCGGCGCCGGTCTTGCTCGGGATCATGTTCTGGGTGGCCGAACGCGCGCGGTACGGGTCGGTGTGGTAGACGTCGGTCAGGTTCTGGTCGTTGGTGTAGGCGTGGATAGTGGTCATCAAGCCGCTTTCGATGCCCAGCTCGCGGTGCAGCACCTGGGCCACCGGCGCCAGGCAGTTGGTGGTGCAGGACGCGTTGGAGATGATCTGGTGGGATTGACGCAAAATGTCATGGTTCACGCCATACACCACGGTGGCATCGGCGCCCTTGGCCGGGGCCGAGATGATCACCTTGCGCGCGCCGGCGGTAATATGGGCGGCGGCCTTGTCACGGTCGGTGAACAGACCGGTGCATTCGAAGACGACATCCACCTTGTGTGCAGCCCACGGCAGGTCGGCCGGGTTGCGAATGGCACTCACGGCAATCCGGTCACCGTTGACGGTCAGGCTTTCCTGATCGTGGGCGACCTCTGCGTCGAAAGTACCGTGGACGGTGTCGTATTTAAGCAGGTGGGCATTGATCGAGCTGTCGCCAAGATCGTTGATGGCGACGATCTGCAAATCCTGACGGTAGCCTTGGGTATAAAGTGCGCGCAGGACATTACGGCCAATACGGCCAAAACCATTGATAGCGATACGTAGAGTCATTGGAAGGTGCCTGTCGTCGATTTGTTGTAAGAATTACAAGATTATTCGCATAAAAATAGAAAACAAGCCTTTTTAGTGGCAATATTTTGTTCAATCTACAACGAGTGACCTGAATCAACTGGTCCGATTGGTCAAGCAACACCCTGCCAACCTCTTCGCGGCGGGCTTTTGACCAGCATAGACACTCAGGTCGCCACATCCGTTAGCCTGGAGTTCTATACATGCATCCCCGCGTACTTGAGGTCACCGAACGGCTTATCGCCCGCAGCCGTGCAACCCGTGAGGCATACCTTGCGCTCATTCGCGGCGCTGCCAGCGACGGCCCGATGCGCGGCAAGCTGCAATGCGCCAACTTTGCCCACGGCGTGGCCGGGTGCGGCACCGAAGACAAAAACAGCCTGCGCATGATGAATGCCGCCAACGTGGCAATTGTTTCGTCATATAACGACATGCTGTCGGCCCACCAGCCGTACGAACATTTCCCCGAGCAAATCAAAAAAGCCCTGCGTGAAGTCGGCTCTGTTGGCCAGTTCGCCGGCGGCACCCCTGCCATGTGCGACGGCGTGACCCAGGGCGAGCCGGGCATGGAGCTCAGCCTGCTGAGCCGTGAAGTGATTGCGATGTCGACGGCGGTAGCGCTGTCCCACAACATGTTCGACGCCGCGCTGATGCTGGGCATCTGCGACAAGATCGTCCCCGGCCTGATGATGGGCGCCTTGCGCTACGGCCACCTGCCGATGATCTTCGTGCCGGGCGGCCCGATGCCGTCGGGTATCTCCAACAAACAGAAAGCCGACGTGCGCCAGCGCTACGCCGAAGGCAAGGCCACGCGCGAAGAGCTGCTGGAATCGGAGATGAAGTCCTACCACAGCCCGGGCACTTGCACCTTCTACGGCACCGCCAACACCAACCAGTTGTTGATGGAAGTGATGGGCCTGCACTTGCCGGGCGCTTCGTTCGTCAACCCGTACACGCCGCTGCGTGACGCCCTGACCCGCGAAGCCGCGCACCAGGTCACCCGTCTGACCAAGGCCAACGGCAACTTCACGCCGATCGGCGAGATCGTCGACGAGAAATCCATCGTCAACTCCATCATCGCCCTCAACGCCACCGGCGGGTCTACCAACCACACCCTGCACATGCCGGCCATCGCCATGTCGGCGGGCATCATCCTTACCTGGGATGACATGGCTGACCTCTCCGAGGTGGTGCCGACCCTGTCCCACGTGTATCCAAACGGCAAGGCCGACATCAACCACTTCCAGGCAGCGGGCGGCATGTCGTTCCTGATCCGCGAACTGCTGGAATCCGGCCTGCTCCACAACGACGTCAATACCGTGGCCGGTCACGGCCTGAGCCGCTACACCCAGGAACCGTTCCTGGTGGACGGCGAGCTGGTGTGGCGTGAAGGCCCGATCGAAAGCCTCGACGAAACCATCCTGCGCCCCGTGGCCCGGGCGTTTTCCCCGGAAGGCGGTCTGCGCGTGATGGAAGGCAACCTGGGCCGTGGCGTGATGAAGGTCTCTGCCGTGGCGCTCGAACACCAAATCGTCGAAGCCCCGGCCGTAGTGTTCCAGGACCAACAGGACCTGGCCGACGCGTTCAAGGCCGGCCAGCTGGAAAAAGACTTTGTTGCCGTCATGCGTTTCCAGGGGCCACGTTCCAACGGCATGCCGGAATTGCACAAGATGACACCGTTCCTCGGCGTGCTGCAGGACCGTGGCTTCAAAGTTGCCCTGGTAACAGACGGGCGCATGTCCGGCGCGTCGGGTAAGATTCCCGCCGCGATTCATGTCAACCCTGAAGCCCAGAGCGGCGGGCCACTGGCACGCGTGCGCGATGGCGATATCATTCGCGTGGATGGCGTCAAAGGCACCTTGGAGCTTAAGGTGGACGCCGAAGAATTTGCAGCGCGCGCGCCTGCCACGGGCCTTCTGGGCAATAACGTGGGGGCCGGTCGCGAGCTGTTTGCGTTTATGCGTTTGGCCGCAAGCTCCGCAGAGCAGGGCGCCAGCGCCTTTACCTCTGCCCTGGAGACACTTAAGTGAAGCTTGCGCTGGTCGGTGATATTGGGGGTACCAACGCCCGTTTTGCGTTGTGGCGTGATCAGGAACTGCATTCGATCCGCGTCCATGCGACGGCGGATCATGCCAGCCCGGAAGAGGCGATCCAGGTCTATCTCAAGGAAGAAGGCCTGGCCATCGGCTCGATTGGCGCGGTGTGCCTGTCGGTCGCCGGTCCGGTGAGTGGAGATGAATTTAAATTCACCAACAATCACTGGCGCCTGAGCAAGACTGCTTTCTGCAAGACGTTGCAGGTGGACGAGTTGCTGCTGGTGAATGATTTTTCGGCCATGGCCCTGGGCATGACCCGCCTGAAGCCCGATGAATTCCGTGTGGTGTGCGAAGGCACGCCGGAGCCGTTGCGCCCGGCGGTGGTGATTGGCCCGGGCACTGGCCTGGGCGTGGGCACCTTGCTCGACCTCGGCCATGGCCGTTGGGCCGCATTGCCGGGTGAGGGCGGCCATGTCGACCTGCCGGTGAGCAGCCCGCGGGAAGCCCAGCTGTGGCAGCACATCTACACTGAGATCGGCCATGTCAGCGCGGAAACCGCCTTGAGTGGGGGTGGTTTGCCCAGGTTATACCGGGCGATCTGCGCGGTGGACGGCCATGAAGCGGTACTGGAAACCCCCGAGGCCATCACTGCCGCTGGCCTGGCGGGCGACCCGATTGCCCTGGAAGTGCTGGACCAGTTCAGTATCTGGCTGGGCCGCGTCGCCGGTAACAACGTGCTGACCACCGGTGGTCGTGGCGGGGTGTACATCGTGGGCGGCGTGATCCCGCGCTTTGCCGATTTCTTTATCAAGAGTGGTTTTGCCAGGAGTTTTGGCGACAAAGGCTGCATGAGCGACTACTTCAAAGGCATTCCGGTGTGGCTGGTGACCGCACCGTATTCCGGTTTGACCGGGGCAGGTGTAGCGCTGGAGCAGGCATTTGCGTAAGCAGTGATGGCGCCATCGCAGGCAAGCCAGCTCCCACAGGGAAATGCATTCCAAATGTGGGAGCTGGCTTGCCTGCGATGAGGCCCTCCAGAACAACGAATTATTAAGCCCGTCCCATCCCTAACAACAAGGACGACCCCGTGAGCGTAATCAGTAAATCCATTCTCCTGGTCGACGACGACCAGGAAATCCGCGAGTTGCTGCAAACCTACCTCAGCCGCGCCGGTTTCCAGGTGCGTGGCGTGCCGGATGGCGCGGGGTTCCGCCAGGCGATGAACGAAGCGCCGTGCGACCTGGTGATCCTCGACGTGATGCTGCCGGACGAAGACGGCTTCAGCCTCTGCCGCTGGATCCGCCAGCACCCGCGCCAGGCGCAGGTGCCGATCATCATGCTTACCGCCAGTTCCGACGAAGCCGACCGCGTGATCGGCCTGGAACTGGGCGCCGACGATTACATCGGCAAACCCTTCAGCCCCCGTGAGTTGCAGGCGCGGGTCAAGGCCTTGTTGCGTCGCGCCCAGTTTGGCCAGGAGCGCAGCGGTGGCGAGGTGCTGGTGTTTGGCGAGTGGCGCCTGGACATGGTCAGCCACCGGCTGTTCCACGTAGACGGCGAGGAAGTGATTCTTTCCGGCGCCGACTTTGCCCTGTTGAAACTGTTCCTTGACCACCCTCAGCAAATTCTCGACCGCGACACCATCGGCAACGCCACCCGTGGCCGTGACCTGATGCCTCTTGACCGGATTGTCGACATGGCCGTCAGCCGCTTGCGCCAACGCCTGCGCGACACCGAAAAACCACCCCGGCTGATCCGCACCGTGCGTGGCAGTGGCTATCAATTGGCAGCCAGCGTGGTTGCCGGCAATGCCCACTGAGCGCCTGCGTGAGCTGCGCCGGCGGATCCCGGTACCGCGCTCGCTGCTGGGGCGGATGTTACTGCTGACCCTGTTGGCGGTGCTGTTTGCCCAGGCGTTATCCAGCGTGATCTGGGTGTCGCAACTGCGCGCTACCCAGCTCGAAGGCCTGGTGACGGCAGCCCGTAGCCTGGCGCATTCGATGACCGCCAGCGTCAGTTATTTCCGTTCCTTGCCGGTGGCTTTTCGGCCCTTGGTGCTGGACCAATTGCGCAGCATGGGCGGTACGCGTTTTGTCGTCACCCTCAACGACAAGCCGCTGGACATGGCGGTGTTGCCGCAAACCCCGCGTAAGCAAGCGGTGCTCGGCGCCGTAGAGGAAGTGTTGCGCCAGACCCTGGGCAGCGACGTGCATGTCTCGGTGGAGTTTGTCAGCGCCGAAGACCTGCGTATTTTCAATGCCGGCTTGAAGCTCGATGAGCTGCCGCGTTCCTGGGCGCACTACGCACTGACCCTGGAACCGGTGAATCCGCCGGTATTGGTGACCCAGATCCAACTGGCCCAGGGCGAATGGCTGTACATCGCGTCGTTGCTGCCGGAGCCTTACACCAGTCTTGAGGAACAAGGCCTGCCGTACCAGCAGGTGTGGTTTATCGTGCTCACGAGCGGTTTCCTGCTGCTGTTTATCGGCCTGTTGGTGCACTGGCAAAGCCGGCCGCTCAAGCGCCTGGCAAGGGCCGCGCGGGACATGTCCCTGGGTGCCGACGTGGAGCCGGTGGCCGAAGGTGGTGGCAGCGAAGTGGTGGAAGTGGGGCGCGCCTTCAACGCCATGCGCGAACGCATCAGCCGCTACCTGACCGAACGCAGCCAGTTGTTCAGCGCGATTTCCCACGACCTGCGCACCCCCATCACGCGCCTGCGGTTGCGGGTGGAGTTGCTGGAAGACGAGAACCTGCAAACCAAATTCGGTCGCGACCTGGACGAGCTGGAGTTGCTGGTCAAAGGCGCGCTGCAGTGCGTCAAAGACACCGACATCCACGAAAACATCGAACCGGTAGACCTCAACCACGTGCTCGACTGCCTGGTGGAGCCTTACCTGGCGCCCAACGGCAATGGCCGCGTGACCCAGCATGGCCGGGCACTGACCACTTACCCGGGCAAGCCGCTGGCGCTCAAGCGCTGCATCGGCAACCTGATCGACAACGCGTTGAAGTACGGGCAGAACGCCCATTTGCACATTGAAGACGATGGCGCGGAGTTCATCCTTCACGTCGACGACGAAGGCCCGGGCGTGCCGGAACAGCGCCTGGAGCAAGTCTTCGAACCGCACTTCCGCCTGTCCGGGCAGCAGCAGGGGTATGGGTTGGGGTTGGGCATCGCCCGCAACATTGCCCACAGCCACGGGGGAGAAGTGAGTTTGCAGAATCTGCGTGAGGGTGGATTGCGGGTGACCTTGCAGTTGCCCCGCAGCCTGGATTAAACGCCACCAATAACGGAACTGATTGATTACTTGTGGCGAGGGAGCTTGCTCCCGTTGGGGCGCGAAGCGGCCCCAAAAGATGGGACTGCTGCGCAGTCCAACGGGAGCAAGCTCCCTCGCCACATTAGTCGTGCTGGGCGTTATAACGGCGGTTAAAGGCTCTGGCGCAACCTGGCCAGATCCCGCAACGGTGGCGCACCAAACAGCCGGCTGTATTCGCGGCTGAATTGCGAGGCGCTTTCATAGCCCACCCGATAGCCCGCCGCCGAGGCTTCCAGGCCCTCGGCGATCATCAACCGCCGGGCTTCCTGCAAGCGCAACTGCTTCTGATACTGCAACGGGCTCATGGCGGTCATTGCCTTGAAGCGGTGGTGCAAGGTCGAGACGCTGAGGTTCACTTCCTTGGCCAGGTCATCAATGCGAAGAGGCTGTTCGTAGTTGCCGTTCAACCAACTGATCGCCTGGCTGACCCGATGGCTCTGACTGTTGGCCACGGCGATTTCATACAGCCGATAACCCTGCGGGCCACGCAACAAGCGGTAGAGAATTTCGCGATTGATCAACGGCGCCAGCATCGCGATGTCTTTCGGCGTGTCCAGCAAGCGCGTCAGGCGCAGCACGGCATCGAGCAACTGGTTGTCCAGGCGGTCGACATACATCCCGCGGGAGGTCGGGCGTGTGGGCACGCCCATGGGGCCGGCTTCGGCGATCAGCGCGGTGATTTGCGCCGGGTCGATGTTGACCCGAATCGACAGGTTGGGGTCTTCCGGCGTGGCGTCGAGGATGCGCCCGGCCACCGGCATCGATACGGAGAACACCAGGTAATTGAGCGGGTCGTAGGCGAAGACTTCATCTGCCAGGCGCACTTCCTTGCGGCCCTGGGCGAGGATGCACAGCGCAGGCTCCACCAGCACCGGCATGAAGTCGCGCGGGGTGTTGTGGCGGTTGAGGTACAGCGACGTGATCGCCGTGCCGTAGGAACCATCCTCCCAGGTATGCCGGCGCACGATGCCGGCGAGTTCTGCGCGCTGCTTTTCCATATCGGCGTCGAGGGGCGTGGAGCGAAGTTCGGGCGACGACATGGGACATCCTCTGGTGCTTTGACGATGGGCACAGCTTAAAGGCGGCTTTGCAAAGAGTGGTACTTCGATTCTGCACAATCCTTGCCTGATCCTGCGATAAATCGTGAATCAGGCAAGCCAGGGGCTGTCATGCGCCTGAAATACGGCAGTCATGCCGGGAATAAAACCCGCGGGCCGATTGTTATCTCTACGCATCTCGCAGGATTGTGCAATAAGCCGGCAGGAATCGACTAACTGCATCCACACCTGCGCCAGTATCTTTGATCCTGTGGCAACACGCCCTCACAGTGCTTGCCGAGCATCACTTCTCAACGGGAGAGTCGAACATGTCCACCCCCATTCCCGCGAGCCATATGGCCTTTATCCGTGCCCGTACCGGGTACAGCACCGAACTCGGTGCACGCTTGAGCAGTTTGATTGAACCGGGCCGTCAGGCGCCGGGTTGCCTGCAATTCTCGTTGCAGCATTCCCAGGCAGACCCGGATGTGTGGTTGGTGTCGGGCTTCTGGAGCAGTGAGCAGGCGATGAGTGCCTACTTCAGCTCGCCAGCGCTGATGGTCTTCACCGAGTTGTTGAATGACATGGTGGTTCGCAGCATGGACTTCCAGACCTTTACCGACGCGTCGGCCGTCAACGCCTATGGCGAGTACCTGCAACTGGCGGGTTAGTGCTTTAGAATGGCCGCCTTTCCCATTGGCCAGGACCTGCAACATGGCACGTAAAGAGTTTGCCCACCACGAAGCCGTTTCCGCCTTGGTGCGTGAAGATGAGGGTGGCTATAGCGCCGCCATCGCCGTCAAGGCGCTGGATGGCATGGGCGCACCGCGCTTTTACAAGATCCTCGATGGACAAACCTTCAAGACCGCTGATGACGCCGACGATGCGGCTGCCCGGCAACTGGAGCGCCTGGTCGATGTCGACGAGGAAGGCCAGTTGACCTGGGCAGCGGTTTCCTAAGCTTTCGGTCTGTACATCTTGAACAAGGCCTCTGGCCCCAACTGAAAATAATCCGCCGGGCCGCCGCCACGCAGGATCGGCTCGGCGGCAGCGGTGTCGTACACGCCGTCTTTCAGCAGCCATTTGGCGATATGCACCGCGACCACTTCGCCAAGCACCAACCAGCTGGGCACCCGTTCCTTGTCGGCGCGCTGCAGCTGAATGATCTGCGTCACCTTGCACTCGAACGACACCGGGCTTTCTCCGACGCGAGGCACGGCGATCACCTTCGACGCCACCGGCGTCAAGCCGGCCAATTCAAACTCGTTGACCTCGGGTGATACCGGCGCGCAACTCTGGTTCATCTGCTCGGCCAGCGGACGGGTGGCCAGGTTCCACACGAATTCGCCGGTCTGTTCGATGTTGTTCAGGCTGTCTTTGCGCCCGACACTGGAAAACCCAATGATCGGCGGAATGTAGTTGAAGGCGTTGAAGAAGCTGTAGGGCGCCAGGTTCAGGCGACCCTGGCTGTCGTGGGACGAGATCCAGCCAATCGGGCGCGGGCCGACAATCGCATTGAACGGGTCATGGGGCAGGCCGTGGCCGTTGGCGGGTTCGTAGAAATGGATATCGTCGGACATGGCCGGGGTTCCTGCTGCGCGGTTCGGGGAGGGCATCATAGTGCAATCCTATGCTGCGGATTTCTATCATCCATATGGAATTTTCATACAGCCCCCACCTATTTTTCACAGCTCCCGGTTCAGTCTGCGCGCCAGGTCGACACCCTCGATAAGTCGACCGTTTGAACGACTGAGCCTTTGGAGCCTTCTGCACAATGAACAAACTTCCTCAGATCACCCTGGCGTTCTGGGTCATGAAAATCTGCGCCACGACCCTGGGCGAAACCGCCGGGGATTTGCTGTCGATGACCTTGAATGTCGGTTACGCCATCAGCTCGATGATCCTGATCAGCGTGTTCCTGGTCACCCTGGTGACGCAACTCTGGTCGAAAACCTACAACCCGGTGCTGTACTGGATCGTGATCCTGTCTACCAGCACTGCCGGCACTACCATGTCCGACTTCATGGACCGCACGCTGGGGCTGGGTTATGCCACGGGCTCGATGATTCTGGTGTCGATCCTGGTGGCGATTTTTGCCCTGTGGCGTATCAGCGGCGACTCGCTGAACGTGAACAAGGTCCAGACCTTTCGCGGTGAGCTGTTCTACTGGATGGCGATTCTGTTTTCCAACACCCTGGGCACGGCGCTGGGGGATTTCCTGGCGGATGATTCCGGGCTGGGGTTTGCCGGTGGGGCCTTGCTGATTGGCGCGAGTATCGCGGTGGTGGTGTTGCTCAAATACTTCACGCGGATTTCGTCGGTGCTGCTGTTCTGGGTCGCGTTTGTGCTGACGCGGCCGTTCGGCGCAACCCTGGGTGACTTCCTGACCAAACCCCATGAAAAGGGCGGGTTGGACTTTGGAACCATCGGCTCGTCGGCCGTATTGGCGGCGGTGCTGGTGGTGATGATTGCCGGGGCGGCGTATGCCCAGCGCCGGTATGGGCGCCAGGCGGTGGCCGAGCTGTCCTGAGTCCAATTAAAAAGGGGCCATGTCAGTCAATGACATGGCCCCTTTTTTACACCTGGCGAACCCTTAGTCCGTGGTGATCCGCGAATGCTTGCGGGTGTCCTTCATGGTCACGTACACCAACAGCGACACGGCGATACACGCGGTGACGTACCAGTAGTAGCCGGTCTCCATGCCAATGCTCTTGAACCACAGCGCGATGTATTCAGCGGTGCCGCCGAAGATCGACACGGTCAGCGCATAGGGCAGACCCACACCCAGGGCACGGATTTCGGTCGGGAACAGCTCAGCCTTTACCACCGCGTTGATCGAGGTGTAGCCGCTGACGATGATCAGCGCCGCCATGATCAGGAAGAACGCGCCCCACCAGGTCTGGATGGTGTGCAGGGTGGTGAGGATAGGCACGGTGAACAGCGTGCCGAGGACGCCGAAGGCGATCAGGATCGGCCGACGGCCAACCTTGTCCGACAGTCCGCCGATGATGGGTTGCAGGCACATGAACAGGAACAGCGTGGCCGCCGAAATGGTGGTGGAGTCGGAGATGCTCATGCCGACCGTGTTCACCAGGTATTTCTGCATGTAGGTGGTGTAGGTGTAGAACGCGAGGGTGCCGCCCATGGTCAGGCCGACCACGGTCATCAGTTCCTTGGGGTGGCGCATCAAGGTGCGCATTGCGCTTTCCTTGGCCTTTTCTTTCTTGGTGAACGACTCGGTTTCTTCCATGCCGCGACGCAGGTACAGCGCCACTACCGCACACAACGCGCCGATGGCGAACGGGATACGCCAGCCCCAGTCGTACAGTTGCTCGGTGGTCAGCAATTGTTGCAGCACGATCAATACTGCCAGGGCGATGAGCTGGCCAGAGATCAGGGTCACGTACTGGAAGCTGGAGTAGAAACCACGACGTTCCTTGGTCGCCATCTCGCTGAGGTAGGTGGCGGAGGTGCCGTATTCGCCACCGACCGACAGGCCTTGCAGCAAACGCGCGAACACCAGCAGGATCGGTGCGCCAATGCCGATGGCTTCATAGCCGGGGCTCAGGGCAATCAGCAATGAGCCGAAGCACATCAGGTATACCGAGGCCATCAAGGCCTTTTTACGCCCGACCTTGTCGGCGTACAGGCCCATCAGCCAGCCACCGATCGGGCGCATCAGGAAGCCCACGGCGAAGATCGCGGCGGTGTTCAAGAGTTGTGCGGTGGTGTCGCCTTTCGGGAAAAAGGTCTTGGCGAAGTACAGCGAGAAGGCCGCGTAGACGTACCAGTCGTACCACTCGACCATGTTGCCGACCGACCCGCTGAAGATCGACCTGATACGGCTGGAGGTGGTGCGTTCTTTTGCCGGCGCAGCCGCCGACCCCAGAGGCAGGGAGTTGGAGTTATCCATTTAAGGATCCTTCATCTAATTGTTTTTGTGGAGCGCGCGGTAGCGCAGCCTGGTCGGGGCTATAGCAGGAGCTGTGCCAAACAGGTGAAGGCCCGGTCTAGAAGGCTTTGCAGATTTTTTTGAGCGGAAAGTCGCTGATGATTGGAGGGGGATGAGCGGAAATCCGCTTATGGCTGCGATGGCGCCCTACCAGGCGATACAAAAACCGGTTTAGAGGAACGTGTCCCGCGCCAGGCCATGGCGCTGCATTTTTTCGTTGAAGGTGCGCCGGGGCAGTTGCAGTTCGGCCAGCACCGCCTTGATATCGCCTTTGTGCCGGGTCAGCGCGGCTTTCAGGCAATGGGCTTCAAACGCTTCCTGCTGCGCCGCCAACGATTGCCCGGCTTCGATGCCTTCCGGCTCCGGTTCACCCAGCCCCAATATCTGGCGTTCAGCGACGTTGGCCAGTTCCCGCACGTTACCCGGCCAGTCATGGCTGAGCAGGCGGCCCAGCGCTGGCCCGCTCAATGGGGCGAAGCTGCGGCCCAGGCGTTCGGCGGCGCTTTGTGCAAAGTGCTCGAACAGCAGCGGAATGTCTTCCCGGCGCTCGCGCAGCGGTGGCAGGCGCAGTTGCGCGACGGTCAGGCGATAGGCCAAATCCTCGCGAAAACGCCCGGCGCGGGCTTCGTCCAGCAGGTCCGGCTTGGTGGCGGCGATGATCCGCAAGTCCACCTTGATGCTTTGATTGGAGCCGAGCCGCTCCAGTTTTTGCTCCTGCAACACCCGCAGTAATTTCACCTGTTGGGCCAAGGGCATGCTTTCAATTTCATCGAGAAACAGCGTGCCGCCGTCGGCGTATTCCAGCTTGCCGATACGCTTGCCCTGGGCGCCGGTGAACGCGCCACTTTCATGGCCGAACAGCTCGGCTTCAAACAGCTGCTCGGGAATCGCTGCGCAGTTCAGCGCCACAAACGGCTTCTTCGCACGGGGGCCGAAATCATGCAGGCAACGGGCGACCAGTTCCTTGCCGCTGCCGGTTTCGCCGCGAATCAGCACATTGACCGGAAGACCTGCCAGGTCCAGCACTTGCCGGCGCAGGTTCTGCAAACCCCGGGACACCCCCAGCAGGCTGGATTCCAGTTGGGCCCGGTGATCGGCCTGTTGATGCAGGCGGCGGTTCTCCAGCACCAGCCCGCGTTTGTCGAGCGCCCGGCGCAGGCTGCTGAGCAGGGCTTCAGGACTGAAGGGTTTTTCGAGGAAATCGTAGGCGCCATCGCGCATGGCTTCTACGGCCATCGGCACATCGCCGTGGCCGGTGAGCAGAATCACCGGCAGGTCGGCGTCGCGCCGCTGCACTTCGGCCAGCAACTCCAGACCGCTGAGGCCGGGCATGCGCACGTCGCTCAGGATCACCCCGGGAAAATCCCTGGGCAATTGCGCCAGGCATTCCTCGGCCCGGCTGAACAACTGCACGTCAAAACCCGACAGGCTGAGCCACTGCTCGACGGCCGTGCGGATACTGGCTTCGTCGTCGACCACAATCACCGCATTCAACATAGGTCTGGCGTCTCCAGGGCGATGGGCAAGGTCAGGGTAAAGATCGCCCCGTCACCTTGATTGCCGGCGCTCAGGCGGCCGCCGAGTTCGTGGACGATAGCGTACGACACGGCGAGCCCCAGGCCGAGCCCGTCGCCCACCGGTTTGGTGGTGAAGAACGGGTCGAACACGCTGTTGAGGTGCTCTTCGGCAATTCCGCCACCGCTGTCGCTGACGGTCAAGCACCACAGTTGCTGGTCGGCGTGCAGGCGGATTTCCAGGCGCTTGCGCGGCTTGTCGGCCATGGCGTCGAGGGCATTGCGCAGCAGGTTGATCAGCACCTGTTCCAGGCGAATCGCGTCGCCACGTACCCAGGCCGGGCGGGTCAGGTCCAGCACGGTGCCGATGGCTTCGTCCCGCAGGCGGGCGTCGAGCAAATGCAGGGACTGGTCCACCACCGTGGCCAGGTCGAGGCGTTCGCGCAGGCCGCTGGGGCTCTTGCGGGCGAAGGTCTTGAGGTGGCCGGTGAGGGCGGCCATGCGGGTGAGCATGTCGTCCAGCGGGGTCAGGGCCTGGTAGGCGTCGTCCACCCGGCCGTGGTCCAGCAGCAGCCGCAGGGTCGCCAACTGCATGCGCTGGGCGGTCAGCGGCTGGTTGATTTCGTGGGCGAGGGCGGCAGACATCTGGCCCAGCGCTGCCAGCTTGGCGGATTGCACCAAACCATCCTGCGCCGTACGCAGGGCGCGGGTGCGCTCTTCCACCAACTGTTCAAGTTCCTCGCGGCTGCGCTGACGCAGGCGGGCCAGGCGCCAGCGCTGGGTCAGGAACAGCACCAGGAACACCAGCGCCAGCCATGATCCGGCAGCGGCGAGGCCGGCGTTGCGTTGGTCTTCAAAGGTAACCTGTGGCTTGCGCAGCAGGTGCAAGGTCCAGCCCTCGGCCTTCAGCGGCAGGGATTCCCAAATGTAATTGGCCTTGCCGTCGGGGCCGTCGACACGCATCAGGTGGCTGTTTTCGTCAAAGCGTTGCAAGGCTTCGGTGTCCAGCGGCAGCAGCTGTTTCTTGTCGTATTGGCGCGTGGCCTTGAGTTCGGCGTGGTCGCTGTCTGAGAGCGGGCGCAACGCGCGGTAGCGCCAGCCCGGCTGGTTGGCGATAAACACAATGCCTCGAGCATCGCTGACCAGCAGCAGGTCATTGCCCTGTGCCCACTCGCGCTCCAGTTCCGGGAATTCCAGCTTGACCACCATGGCACCGAGGAACTGCTCGTTCTCACCCACTACCGCGCTGGAGAGGAAATACCCGGGAATCCCGGTGGTCACGCCCACCGCATAAAAACGCCCGGTGCCCTGGCTCAGGGTCTGGCTGAAGTAGGGACGAAACGCATAGTTGTGCCCGACGTAACTGCTGGGCAGGTTCCAGTTGCTGGCGGCCACGGCCAGGCCGTTGCGGTCCATCAGTTCCAGGGTGGAAGACTGGGCGGCACCGTTGATGCGTTCCAGTTTGCGGTTGAGCAAATCCTGGGTGGCGGCGTCCAGCGGGCCTTTCAAGGCGCTGATCATTTCCGAGTCGAGGGCCAGCACGGCGGGCAGGGCGCGGTAGCGTTCGATCAGGGTGTGCAGGGAGTTGCCATAAAGCATGAGCTGCTGATTGGCGCGGGCGGCGTCGTCCACCAGGGCCAGGCGTTCGGCGTGGCGGGTGGCCAGGGCGGCAGCCAGCATCGCACCGGCAATGATCAGCAGGGAGTAGAAGGTCAAACGCAACGGGCGGGGAATCGCGATCATACGAAGATGAACAGTGCAATTGGGGGCGAGCACCATAGCATGAGGCGCATGGCTTGTTGCGATGGGAGGGATTGTCCTGTGGCGAGGGGGCTTGTCCCCCGTTGGAGTGCGCAGCACTCCCGCTCTTTTCGGGGCCGCTGCGCAGCCCAACGGGGGACAAGCCCCCTCGCCACAAGGTCATTTATCCCGCAGGGGACGTGCTTACTGCACTTCTACCGCCAGGCTTTCACTGATCTTTTTCTGCCAGATGGCAGGACCGGTGATGTGTACCGACTCGCCCTTGCTATCAACGGCAACGGTGACCGGCATGTCTTTCACGTCGAACTCGTAGATCGCTTCCATGCCCAGTTCGGCGAATGCCACCACGCGGGATTTCTTGATGGCCTGGGCCACCAGGTAAGCCGCGCCGCCGACGGCCATCAGGTAAACCGCCTTGTGGTCCTTGATCGCTTCGATGGCGGTCGGGCCGCGCTCGGATTTGCCGATCATGCCCAACAGGCCGGTTTGCTCGAGGATCTGGCGGGTGAACTTGTCCATCCGCGTGGCGGTGGTCGGACCGGCAGGCCCAACCACTTCTTCGCGCACCGGATCAACCGGGCCGACGTAGTAGATGAAGCGACCCTTGAGGTCCACCGGCAGGGTTTCACCCTTGTTCAGCATCTCGACCATGCGCTTGTGCGCGGCGTCGCGACCGGTAAGCATCTTGCCGTTGAGCAACACGGTTTCGCCCGGCTTCCAGCTCTGCACGTCTTCCGGGGTCAGGGTGTCGAGGTTGACGCGACGGGCCGACGGGCCGGCTTCCCAGACGATTTCCGGGTAGGCGTCCAGCGGTGGCGCTTCCAGCGACGCCGGGCCCGAACCGTCGAGCACGAAGTGCGCGTGACGGGTGGCGGCGCAGTTGGGGATCATGCACACCGGCAGCGAAGCGGCGTGGGTCGGGTAGTCCATGATCTTCACGTCGAGCACGGTGGTCAGGCCACCCAGGCCCTGGGCGCCGATGCCCAGTTGGTTGACCTTCTCGAACAGCTCCAGGCGCATCTCTTCGATACGGTTGGACGGGCCGCGCTTTTTCAGCTCGTGGATGTCGATGGATTCCATCAACACTTCCTTGGCCATCACCGCAGCTTTCTCGGCGGTGCCGCCGATGCCGATGCCGAGCATGCCCGGTGGGCACCAGCCGGCGCCCATGGTCGGAACGGTCTTGAGCACCCAGTCGACGATCGAGTCGGACGGATTCAGCATGGCCATTTTCGACTTGTTCTCGGAACCACCGCCCTTGGCGGCCACGTCCACTTCCACGGTGTTACCCGGGACGATGGAGTAGTGGATCACCGCAGGGGTGTTGTCCTTGGTGTTTTTACGCGCACCGGCCGGGTCGGCGAGGATCGAAGCCCGCAGGACGTTTTCCGGCAGGTTGTAAGCCTGGCGCACGCCTTGGTTGATCATGTCGTCCAGGCTCATGGTGGCGCCATCCCAGCGCACGTCCATGCCTACACGTACGAATACGGTGACAATCCCGGTGTCCTGGCAGATCGGGCGGTGGCCGGTGGCACACATGCGCGAGTTGATCAGGATCTGTGCCATGGAGTCACGGGCCGCTGGCGATTCTTCGCGCAGGTAGGCTTCGTGCATCGCCTGGATGAAGTCAACGGGATGGTAGTAGGAAATGAATTGCAGGGCGTCGGCAACGCTCTGAATCAGGTCGTCTTGCTTGATCACGGTCATGAGTCGCGCTCCTCTATAAGGGAACATTCAATAAAGGTGGCGTCAGTGTTGCATCGGTCGGCTGAAGCCACCTTTCCAAGGCACGCCAAAGTGGTGCAGGCGCGACGCTAAAAAGGCGCGGCAGTATAACCCGCCACGGTGGCCGATACACCCGACTATGGTCAAACTCTACCGGGCGTGATTCCCTGTAGCCGCCTTTTTGACCCGAGACCCTTGATGCCTGAACTTCACGTCGGCGAACACCACTGGTCGGTAGCCACCGGCAGCAACCTGCTGGATGCGCTGAACCAGGCGGGTGTGGCCGTGCCCTATAGCTGCCGCGCCGGCAGTTGCCATGCCTGCCTGGTGCGTTGCCAGGGAGATATCCAGGACAACCAGCCGGATGCCCTGAGCCCGGCACAACGCCAGGACGGCTGGCGCCTGGCCTGCCAGTGCCAGGTCACGGCTGACGTGCGGGTCGAGACCTTTGACCCGTTGCGTGACGGGTTGCCGGCGACGGTGCTGAGCGTTGATTGGTTGAACCCGAGCGTATTGCGCCTGCGACTGCAACCCGAGCGCGGCTTGCGCTACCGGGCGGGGCAACATCTGGTGCTGTGGGCGGGCAGCGTCGCGCGGCCGTATTCCCTGGCCAGTCTGCCCCAGGAAGACCCGTTCCTCGAGTTTCATATCGATTGCCGGCTGCCGGGTGAATTCAGTGACGCCGCCCGCCAATTCAAGGCCGGTGACAGCCTGCGCCTGGGCGAACTGCGGGGCGGCGCGTTGCAGTACGACCCCGACTGGCAATCCCGGCCGCTGTGGCTGCTGGCTTCGGGCACTGGCCTTGGGCCGCTGTGGGGCGTGTTGCGCGAGGCCCTGCGTCAGGATCACCAGGGCGCCATCCGGGTCATTCACCTGGCCCATGATGCAGACGGTCATTATCTGGCCGAGCCTTTGGCGCAACTGGCTGCGGCGCACCCGAACGTGACGGTTGAGCGATGGACGGCGGCTGAGGCAACCGAGGCTTTGGCGCAACTGCGGCTTGTTTCCCGGCAAACTCTGGCCTTACTCTGCGGGCACCCTGCCAGCGTCGAGGCCTTCTCCAAGCGCCTGTTCCTGGCCGGACTGCCGCGCAATCAACTGCTGGCCGATGTGTTCCTGCCCCGTGGTTGAGCGCTGAATTTTCCAGCCGCGAGATTTGCCATGACCGATGCCATCCTGCAGCAACGCGAACGCGGGTTGCTGATCCTGCAGCTCAACCGCCCGGACAAGAAAAACGCCTTGACCCGCGCCATGTACAGCCAACTGGCCACGGCGCTGGAGCAGGCCGATGCCGATACCGGCGTCAATGCGGTACTGATCCAGGGCAGCAGTGAGTGCTTCACCGCCGGTAATGATATTGGCGACTTCCTTGAACAACCACCGGCGGATCTCGACAGCCCGGTGTTTCACTTCATGCGCAGTTTGCTCAATTGCCGAAAGCCGGTGATTGCCGCGGTGGCGGGTGTGGCGGTGGGGATTGGTACAACGCTGCTGCTGCATTGTGACCTGGTGTACGTCAGCCGGGATGCGCGGTTGCGCATGCCGTTCGTCAACCTGGGGCTGTGTCCGGAGTTTGGTTCCAGTTTGATCCTTCCTCGACTGTTGGGGCATGCCAAGGCGGCGGAGTTGTTGCTGTTGGGTGAAGGATTCAGCGGTGAGCAGGCGGCTATCTGGGGCATTGCGACCGAAGCGTTGGGCAGTGGTGAGGCGGCATTGGCCAAGGCGCGGGAAGTCGCCGGCCGGTTCGAAGTCCTTGCGCCGGGCGCGGTGCAAGTCAGCAAGCACCTGATGAAAAGCGTCGATCGCGAACAGTTGCGCAAGGTGATCGAAGAGGAGGGGGCGTTGTTTACCCAGCGGTTGAAGTCGCCGGAGGCGATTGCCGCGTTGTCGGGGTTTATCGCCAGGCGATGAAGAAGTGTTGTGGGAACGGGCGCCATCGCAGGCAAGCCAGCTCCCACAGTTAATCGCGTTTCTGCAAGTCAACTCGGTCAACTGTGGGAGCTGGCTTGCCTGCGATGAGGCCCTGATAGCCAATGGAATATCCCGATCTGAAATGCAAAAAGCCCCGCCATTCACATGGCGGGGCTTTTGTTTTTCAGCGTGTCACTCAGACCATTGGGTCGCCAACGTGCAGGATCTTCATGCCGTTGGTGCCGCCGATGGTGTGGTAGCTGTCGCCCTTGGTCAGGATGACCCAGTCGCCTTTCTCCACAACGCCGCGCTTGAGCAACTCGTCGATCGCGGCCTGGCTGACTTGCTCAGGCGGCAACGAAGCCGGGTCGAACGGTACGGTGTAGACGCCACGGAACATGGCCGCGCGGGCCTGGGTTTCGCGGTGCGGGGAGAACGCGTAGATCGGCACCGAAGAACGGATGCGCGACATGATCAACGGCGTGTAGCCACTTTCGGTCAGGGCGATGATCGCTTTCACGCCCGGGAAGTGGTTGGCGGTGTACATGGCGGCCAGGGCGATGCTCTGGTCGCAGCTTTCGAAGACCTTGCCGATACGGTGGCTGGAGGTCTTGCTGGTCGGGTGCTTTTCAGCGCCGACGCAGATGCGCGCCATGGCCTGTACGGCTTCCAGCGGGTACGGGCCAGCCGCACTTTCAGCCGAGAGCATCACGGCGTCGGTGTAGTCGAGCACGGCGTTGGCCACGTCGGACACTTCGGCGCGGGTCGGCATCGGGTTCTGGATCATCGACTCCATCATCTGGGTCGCAACGATCACCGCTTTGTTGTGGCGACGTGCGTGCAGGATGATTTTCTTCTGGATGCCGATCAGCTCGGCGTCGCCGATCTCCACGCCCAGGTCGCCACGGGCAACCATGACGGCGTCGGAAGCCTTGATCAGGCCGTCGAGGGTTTCGTCATCGGCCACGGCTTCGGCGCGTTCGATCTTCGCCACCAGCCAGGCGGTACCGCCGGCTTCGTCGCGCAGTTTACGGGCGTATTCCATGTCGGCAGCGTCGCGCGGGAAGGATACCGCGAGGTAATCCACTTCCATTTCGGCGGCGAGCTTGATGTCGGCCTTGTCTTTTTCAGTCAGGGCTGGAGCTGTGAGGCCACCGCCGCGACGGTTGATGCCTTTGTGATCGGACAGCGGGCCGCCGATGATCACGGTGCAGTTCAGTTCAGTTGGCGTTGCGGTGTCGACGCGCATGACCACGCGACCGTCGTCCAGCAGCAGTTCGTCGCCGACGCCGCAGTCTTTCACCAGGTCCGGGTAGTCGATACCCACTACGTCCTGGGTGCCTTCGGTCAGCGGGTGGCTGGTGGAGAAGGTGAACTTGTCACCGATCTTCAGCTCGATCCGCTTGTTGGCGAATTTGGCGATACGAATTTTCGGGCCTTGCAGGTCACCCAACAGTGCAACGAAGCGGCCATGCTTGGCGGCCAGGTCACGCACCAGCTTGGCGCGAGCCTTGTGCTCGTCCGGGGTGCCGTGGGAGAAGTTCAGACGGGCAACGTCCAGGCCAGCCAGAATCAGCTGTTCGAGGACTTCCGGCGAGTTACTGGCCGGGCCAAGGGTGGCGACGATTTTGGTACGACGGACGGACATGCACGGACTCCTGAGTTCAAGCGCTGGGGAAGGCTACTATGCTCTTTGGTTGTAGTCATTGTTCGTTTGCACTACTTATCGATGATTCGCTTGTTTTCACTCTGCATGAACAGATGAACAACCTTGAAGATTTTCGATGAAGGGTCGATACACTGCACAAGACAGGAGAACCCCCCATGCGAATCGTGATCATTGCTGCCCTGGCCGTCAGTGTTGTCGGCTGCACCCGTTGGTCGATGGACCATCATTTGAACAATGCGTACCGCGCTTACGGCGTAGGCGATTGCCAGCGGGTCACCCTTGAATTGTCCCAGGTTGACCGTGAAAGCCGTTCCCGGCGCTACGTGCAACCGGAAGTCTCGATGCTGCGCGGGCAGTGCCTGGAGCGCGAGAAACTGTTCGTCGATGCGGCGCAAACCTATCAGTTCATCATCAGCCAGTACCCGGCGAGCGAGTACGCATTCCGCGCGCGTGCCCGTTTGGATACCCTGCAACAACTGGGGCATTACCCCGGCGCGAGCGTTGCCCAGCCGCGTCCGGCGTCATTGTGATGATATTTGTCATGCTATAGCTGGCTCGTTGCCAGTCTTGGGCTAATCTTTAAATGTCGGTTTGTATAGGTTTCTATTCGAACGGATGGAATGCCCGGATTTGGCGGCTGTAAAGTGACAAGGCACTGGCTGTTGTCGCACCGATATCCGGGGAGAGCGGGCCTGTCGGGCTCGTTCCGAATCACTGGAGCGGCCAAATTCATGGCCATTGGATGGCGACCTCATCATGTTTACTCACCGGCGGATCGAGCGGCATCAGTTACCCTGCTTCCTGCAAGTGTTCAATCGCCTGACGGACAAGCCCATTGGCTATCTGGGCAATGTGTCCGAGCAGGGGCTGATGTTGATCAGCCAATTGCCCATGATGATCGACGTGGAATTCGAACTGCGCTTGAAGATTCCCGGCCCCGAGGGCGAGGTGCATGCGGTAGACCTCACGGCTACCTGCCTGTGGTGCCATGAGGATATCAACCCTCAGCATTACGACTCCGGGTTCAGTGTGTCCCGGGCGCCTGCCGAATATGGCGAGGTGATCAGCGCACTGTTGAATTACTTCAGCTTTGATCCCTTGCAGGCTTCTGCCTAGGTTCTGTCGGCGCGCTGCTCTCTGGGCGGCGCGCCAGTCCTTATAACGCTCCGGCTTTTTTCCAGCCCAGGTAGCGGGTCACCAAAGCGGCTCCCAATTCCGAAGGCAGCGCGTCCAGGACCGACAGGCCGTGGGCGGTCAGGCGGTCGTGGAGTTCGTCCCGGGTATTGAGATAGTCGATGTTGCCGCAATAGGCCAGGGCTTCGGGCAGGGTTTGCACGGGGGCCTGGCGCAACTGGTCAAGGACCTCCTCCCGCAGGCTGGCGACCAGCACCCGGTGCTGGCGGCTGATGCGTTTGACGGCGGCCAGCAACTCTTCATCATCCTCATCCCGCAGATTGGTCACGATGATCACCAGCGAGCGGCGTTTCTGCCGGGCCAGCAGTTGGCTGGCGGCCGCCTGGTAATCGGCCGTACGCCGTGAAGTGTCGAGGTCATACACGGTATTCAGCAACAGGTTGAGCTGACCACTGCCCTTGACCGGGGCGAGGTAGCGCGGCTGGTCGCTGGCAAACGTGCAAAGCCCTACGGCATCCCCCTGGCGCAAGGCGACATAGCTGAGTAACAGGCAGGCGTTGAGAGCGTGGTCGAAGTGCGACAGTTCGGCGTCCTGGCTGCGCATGCGCCGGCCACAATCGAGCATGAACATGATTTGCTGGTCGCGCTCATCCTGGTACTCCCGGGCGATCGGCGTGCGTTGCCGGGCGGTGGCTTTCCAGTCGATCTGGCGCAGGCTGTCGCCCTCGCGAAACTCGCGCAGTTGATGAAACTCCAGGCCCAGCCCGCGTCGTTGCCGCTGGCGTACGCCAAGCTGGTTGAGCCAGTTGTCCACCGCCAGCAACTGAGCCCCGTACAGGCGCGCGAAGTCCGGGTAGACGCGGGTGGCATCGCTGACATCTATCAAGCGCCGTGCCGACCACAGCCCCAATGGGCTGGGAAGATGGATTTCACACCGGGTAAAACTGAAATGCCCGCGCCGCAGTGGCCGCAGGCGGTAACCCAATTCACTCTGCTCACCGGGTCGCAGTTCGATGGACTGTGGCAGGTTCTCCACCGCCAAGCCGTCAGGCACATGATCGAATACACGGGCTACCAGCGGCTGTCGATAATCGTGTTCCAGTGTCACCCGCACATCTCCCCAGCGACCCAAAGCGAGGCTGCCGGGCATCTGCCGTCGTACGCGCGGGGAGGGCCGGCGGCGCAAGCGGCTGGCGTCCAGCAAGGCCAGCAGCAACAGCGCGAGCAGCAAGCCCCAGGTTACTGAGTGCAGGGTGCCGGGTACCTTGAACTGCAGCGCCACCAACGCGCCGAGCACGATGCCCAGGCCCAGCAGCACACTGAGCCAGATCAATAGCAGGCGGGCCGGTCTCATGGGCGTGTCATTGCCGTGGCGCCGGGACTTGGTCCAGCAGTTGCCGGAGCACCTGGTCGACTTCCAACCCGTCGATATCCAGCTCCGGCGCGATCCGCGCGCGGTGGCGCAACACCGCCAGGGCGCAGCCCTTGATGTCGTCCGGGGTCACGAACTCGCCACCGCGCAGCAAGGCCCGGGCCCGAGCGCCACGCACCAGGGCGATGGAGGCCCGGGGGCCGGCGCCGATGGTCAGGCCTGGCCAACTGCGGGTGGTGCGGGCCAGGCGTACGGCGTAGTCGAGTACCTGCTCATCCAGCGGCAGTTCGCTGGCAATCTGTTGCAACAGCAGCACGTCTTCAGCGTGCAGCACCGTGCGCAGCGGTTGGACGTCGAGCATGTCGGCCCGGGACGAGCGGGTGACTTCGCGCACCATGTCCAGTTCCTGCTGCGCCTCGGGGTAGTCCATGCGCACCTTGAGCATGAAACGATCGAGCTCGGCTTCGGGCAACGGGTAAGTGCCTTCCTGCTCGATGGGGTTCTGGGTGGCCAGCACCATGAACGGCTGGCCGATGGGCAGCGCCTCGCCTTCGAGGGTCACCTGGCGTTCCTGCATGGCTTCCAGCAGTGCTGCCTGGGTTTTTGCCGGGGCGCGGTTGATCTCGTCGGCCAATAGCAGGTTGGTAAACAGCGGCCCCTTGCGCAGCTTGAACTGTTCGGTATGCAGGTCGTACACGGCATGGCCGGTCACGTCGCTGGGCATCAGGTCCGGTGTGAACTGGATGCGCGCGAACTCGCCACCAAAGCAACGAGCCAGGGCCCGTACCAGCAAGGTCTTGCCCAGCCCGGGCACCCCCTCAAGCAGGACATGGCCGCCTGCGATCAACGCAGTGAGCACGTCATCGATTACCGGGTCCTGGCCGATGACTGCCTTGCGCAATTCCACGCGCAAGGCCTGGGCCAGTTGGCTGGCGCGCTGAATCGGGTCAACGGCTGGAAATTCGCTCATAGGGCATTCCTGAGGGTTTGCAGGCAGGCCACCTGGCGGCTGAAGTCGGCGCTGGAAAGCCGTTTCGCCGGGAGTGGGCCGAGGGCCTGGCTGATGATGAGGGCGGGTTGGCGGGTCAGGCGTTCAAGGACCTGCAATTGTTCGGTGGTGTCGAGGTGTTCGAACCCGGGATGACGGCGCCGGGCTGTGCGCTGGATGTCGCGCTGCAAGGCAATTAGCAGGCTGTTTTGCCCACTGCGGCGCAGCAGGAAGTCGGCACTGGCTTTCAAGTGTTCCTGCAGTTGCCGGCGTGCCTTGGGTGCCGGTGGCCGGATCGGGCCCTGGCGCATGCCGGCGTGCCATAACCCCAGGGCGATCAGTGCGGCAAGTGCCACCAGGGCCTGGGGGAAGTAGCGCAGCAACAGGCTGAACAGATCCTCGACGTCGGTGTTGAACAGCAGCGTAACCTGAGTGCCCTGGCTCAGGTACCAGAGCAGCCAGGCGTTATCGTGTTTGCCAATGGCCGGGCTTTTCCACAGGTCGCTGTCGGTGACCACGGTGACGCGGCCTTGCCCGAGGTTGACCTGCATCAGGTGCGTCGACCGGGCGCTGTTGGCCGAGAATTGCGCCAGGTGCCTGGGATCGGTGAGGTTGAAGTCGGTGTCGAAGCTGAAATAGGCCGGCGCCGTTTCGTTATCCACATAGAGTTTGGTCAGGTCCGGCGCTTTCTTTTTACGCGCGGGCGCTGGAGCGTCGAATTCTTCACTGAAGGATTGATGTATCTGCACGCGATCCAGCAGCAGGTCACCACTTTTGCCGGTGTCCTCATCCCACAACGCTTCGGCTACCAGTAGAAGGTGGCCGCCAGCCCGGGTCCATTGCAGGAGTTGATCCACCTGCGGCGGGCTCATGTTGCTGCGCTCGCCCAGCAACAACAGGCTGTTGCCTTCGGGCGAAAGGCTGGCCAGCCGCTCCAGGCTGTTGGTCTGCTCCACCACCAGGCCTTGCTGGCGCAGAAAGTGTTCCGCCGCGAGGTAGGGGTTGGCGAGGGCTTCAGGCGAAGGGCCGCGATCGACCACCTCCTGGTAGGGAATCGCCTTATGCCAGGCATAAAAGCCGCCTGCGGCCAACAGACATGCAACAAGCAGCCCCACCCACAGCAATGGCCGGTTCATTGCGCCGCTCCGGAGCCGAACAGGGCTCGCCAGTTGCTGCACAGCTGTTGTTGCGCCAGTGCGGGCGGCAGGCGGTGGCCATAGGCAAGGTTTTGCCAGTAGCGGGTCAGCTCATCACTGAATGCCAGCAACTGCGGTTGTTGCAGTTGGCGGATACGCTCCAGGACCTGACCTTCGGTGTCGGCGCTTTTCAGCGGCAGGTTGAAGTCGTGCAGCAGGCGGCTGAGCAAGCCACGGTAAAGCAAACCGAGGGCTTCCCGGGGCTGGGTTGCCCAGAGCTGTTCGGCGGTGCCGGCGATGTCTTCCGGCAGCGTGTCGGCCCCCAGTTCGAGGCCGAACAGTTGTGGGGGAGCTGGGTTGGCAGCCTTGGGCTTGTGCGGTCTGCGTCGGCTGACAAACGCATGCAGCCAGTCGCGATAACGCCAGATCACCAGGGCCAGCCCACCCACAAGCAATCCCCAGAGCAGTACCTCAAGCCCTTTCGCGATGTGCTTGAACGAATCGCTGTTGAGGTTTTTCAGGAATGCTTCCAGCCAGGCCGGCAGCTTGGCGTCACCTGCCGCTTTGTTTTTGTCTGTGGCTTTATCTTCGCCGAAGCGATAGCGGGTGACGGTTTCCGGGTTTTTGAACGGTGGCTGCTCCAGCAGCGCCTTGATCGACTGATTGGCCGATTGCGTACTCAGGGGCTTTTGGGGAACCGGCTCATCCGCCCACACCGGTGGCGCCGTCGGGACCAGCATCAGCCCGATCATCAGCAGCAGGACCGGTGCCACACCACTCAGGCGCTGGCGCAATCGGCGGAACACCAGTTCCAGGTCCCAGGCTTCCAGTACGGTGCGGCGGTTCAGGTACAGGCTGAAGCCACAGGCGACATAGATGGGTTCCCAGAACACCAGGATCAGGGCATAGAAGGCATTGGTCAGGTGTTCCAGCCACCGCCAGTCGTGTCCCGCAGTGAGCACCAGCTGTTGCCAATCCCAGTCCCGCTCGACCTCTTGCGGCAGGAAGAAATAGAACGCGGCCATCAACCCGAACCACAGGGCGATTTCCAGGTGCACCCCGATCAGGGTCAACCAGCGGGCGGCCCCCGCGTTGCGTTGTTGCAGCACTCCAAGACGTTGTTGGCGCGCCTGGCCGTGCAGGCCTTCGAGCTGGACTACCGGCATCTCGAAGCTACGGCTCAGGCTGAAGCGCCGCCAGGTCAGGCTGGCCAGCATTTGGCTCTTGAGCAGGCGCGGCCATTGGCGCAGAGCCTGCTTCAGGCTGGGTGTTTCGCCGAACAGGGCCTTGGACAGGATATACAGTGGCAGGCGGTCGAAGGCGGGTTTCAACCACCAGAACAGCAACAGCGCGGTGGAGGGGTGGTTCCACAGCAGCACGCTGAACAGGGCGAAGACCGGCAAGGTCACGATGGCCCAACTGCTCATCAGCAGCAGTCGGTGTTCGCGGGCCAGCAGGATGCCGAGGTCCATGGCTTCCCACGAGGTACGCGGGCGGATCACGACGCTGGCGTCACTCAGGCGCATGGCGATTCCGTCCGGCAAACAGCAGGTAGGCAGCCATCAGCAACCACAGCGCGGCGCCCACCAGGTACTTGATCCACGGTGCCACGGCAGTGGTGGAGGACCAATACGCTTCGATAAACGCGGCGATCAGCAGGAACACCATCACCCCACAAATCATTTGCACGCTTTTGCGCGCAGCCAGTCGCAGGGATTCGCCTCTTGTCAGTTGCCCCGGTGCAATCAATGCCCAGCCCAGTTGCAGGCCTGCTGCGCCGGCCAGGGCAATGGCACTGAGTTCGAAGGCGCCATGGCCAATCACAAACGACCAGAAGGTCTGGCCATAACCGATTTGTGTCAGGTGCCCGGCAACGGCACCGATTATCAGGCCGTTGAAGAACAGGAAAAATACGCTGCCCAAGCCGAACAACAGCCCGGCGGCAAAGGTCTGGAAGGCGATACCGATGTTGTGCATGACGTAGTAGCCGAACATCATCCAGTCTTCGCTTGAGGCGCGTTCGGCTGCCCGGCCCAACCGGCTGGCATCGGGATCGTACATGCCCTGCATCTCGGCCACTTGTTGCGGGCTGACGATGCTGTAGATCAGGTCCGGAAACAGGTACACCAGCAAGGCGATGCCGATCAGGCTGCCAAAGAACAGCAGGCTGGCGGCCAGCACAAATGGCCATTGCGCGCGAACCAGCCTGGGGAAGTCGGCCAGCAGGAAGCCCAGCACGTTTGCTCCCAGTTGGCTGCGATGTCGATACAACTGTTGATGGCCACGCAAGGCCAGTTGCTGCAGCGGGTCAACCAGGTAGCTGCTGTAGCCGCGCTCCTGTGCCAGGGCCAGGTGCTGGCACAGCTGCCGGTATTGATGAGGGAAGTCGGCGAAATCAGCGTGCCTGGCTTGGCCTTTTTCGAGCTGTGTCAGCTGTGTGGCAAAGGCTTGCCATTGTGGCTGGTGGCGGCTTTCGAAAAGACTCTGCTTCATGCTGGCCCCAACAATCCGCGGGCCACGCCATTGAGTTCCGCCACGGCGCGGGCAGGGGAGACTTGCAGGGGCGTGGCAAGGATCGCAGCCAGTTCATTGACCCGCTCGGCGGACAGTTCGCCCTGGCGTTCGGCGAAGCTGAGAATGGCCCGTTGCTCGCTCAGTTCAAGGGCGAACGGCAGGCGCAGTGCCGGGGCTTGCGGTACTTGCGGACGGGAAAGCGCTTGTTCGCGGTAGATCACCAGCGTCCCGGCTGCGAGGTCGCCCAGGCGCTTGAAGTGGGGGTGTTGCAGGCAACTGATGGCGCCGAGGAAGTAACCGAAGGGCAGCATGTCGACAAAGCGCAGCAGGTTGCGGACCAGCGAGGCGGACCAGCCGATGGGCGTGCCATCGTCCTGTACCACCCGCAGGCCCATGATCTGCTTGCCGGGCGAGCAGCCCTGGTTGAGCACTTCGAACAGCACCATGTACCACCAACTGACGAGGAACAGCAGCAGCGAACCCAGGCCAATGCCCAGGTTGCCGAGAAAGGCCAGCGCGATGAACAGGATGCCGAGAATCAGGCCGCGCAACCCCAGGTCGAAGGCAAAGGCCAGCGAGCGTACCAGCAGCCCGGCGGGGCGCAGGGGCAGGTCGACGCCCTCCGGGGTCTCGATCTGGTAGCGGGTATCCAGTGGCGCAGGTGGCATCGCGGTCCTTGGCAGTGCAGCGCTGGCGCCTGGGCGGCGGCAGCGGCGGGGTTGGAAACACGGATGCTAGCAGTGTCGACGGTGGAAGCAACCACTCAACGATTTACTGAATGTTTGTACAGTGAACACAGCGCTGGCCCCCGGTGCCTTCAAGCGCCTAGACTTTGGCGGTCTTCAGCACAGGAATAGCCCGTGACCACCATTTTCTGGTACGACTATGAAACCACCGGCATCAACCCGCGTACCGACCGCCCGCTGCAGGTAGCCGGCATTCGCACCGACCTTGAGCTCAACGAGGTCGGGCCGCCGGTCAACCTCTACTGCCAGCCCAGCGACGATATCCTGCCGCACCCGGCGGCGTGCGCGATTACCGGCATCACCCCCGGCGTGCTGGCGGAGAAGGGGCTGGCCGAAGCCGACTTCATGACCCGGGTGCACGCTGAACTGGCGGCGCCCGGCACCTGCGGGGCCGGCTATAACACCTTGCGTTTTGACGATGAGATGACGCGCTACAGTTTGTACCGCAACTTTTTTGATCCTTATGCCCGGGAATGGCAAGGCGGTAACAGCCGCTGGGACCTGATCGACGTGGTACGCACCGCCTACGCGCTGCGCCCGGACGGGATCGTCTGGCCGGAACAGGACGGGCGCGTCACCCTCAAGCTTGAGCGATTGACCGCCGCCAATGGCATCGATCACGGGCAGGCCCACGATGCCTTGTCCGATGTGCGCGCCACCATCGCCCTGGCCCGGTTGGTCCGCGAGAAGCAGCCCAAGCTTTACGACTGGTTGTTTCAATTGCGCAGCAAGCAGCGGGTCATGGACCAGGTGCGCTTGTTGCAGCCGATGGTGCATATTTCCGGTCGTTTTTCTGCCGAGCGTCATTACCTGGGCGTGGTGCTGCCGTTGGCCTGGCATCCACGCAATCGCAATGCGTTGATCGTCTGCGACCTGGGGCTTGATCCCCAGGGGTTGCTGGACGAGGACGCCGATACCTTGCGCAAGCGTCTGTATACCCGCCGTGACGACCTTGCCGAAGGTGAGTTGCCGGTGCCGCTCAAGTTGCTGCACATCAATCGCTGCCCGGTGGTTGCGCCGTTAAGTGTGCTTCGGGCGCAAGACCGTGAGCGCCTGCAACTGGATATGGATGAGTACGCTGCCCGTGCCCTGCGGCTAAGCGACGCACAAGAACTATGGCGCGATAAATTAGCGGCGATTTATGCCGAGGAAGATTTTGCGTCGAGCGCCGATCCGGAGCAGCAGCTATACGATGGTTTTATCGGTGATCGGGATCGACGTTTATGTGAACAAGTGAGAGTCGCCGAGCCTGAGCAACTAGCACGCCAGCAATGGCCGTTCGATGATGAACGTTTGCCTGAATTATTATTTCGCTATCGCGCCCGTAACTTCCCCGAAACCTTGAATAGTGAGGAGCAACAACGCTGGAGAGTTTTCTGTCAGCAACGTTTGTCAGACCCGCAATGGGGCGCTCCAAACACCCTTGAGGATTTTAAACAGGCGCGTCTTGAGTTGGCTGTTAGTGCTACACCGTTTCAGCGGCAGGTGCTTGATGAGTGGCAGGAATATGTTGACTCTTTAGCGACTCGAATGAGCCTGTAGTCGGCTCCCGGGTAAAACACGCGCAATAAAAAACGCCAGCAAGCTGGCGTTTTTTATTGCGTTGCGAATCACGCAGCGTCCTGACGAGGCTTAGCCCAGCAGGGTAGCCCAGCCTTCAACCACGTCGCCGCCCCACTTGGCTTTCCACTCTTTCAGAGTCTTGTGGTTGCCACCTTTGGTTTCAATCACTTCGCCGTTATGCGGGTTTTTGTATTGTTTAACCTTGCGCGCACGCTTGGTGCCGGTAGTTTTTACGGCGCCACGTGGAGCCTTAACTTTCGACTCTGGATCCAGCAGCGCGATGATGTCACGCAGGGATTTGGAGTATTCACCCATCAGGGTGCGCAATTTGCCTTCGAATTCCAGCTCGGTTTGCAGTTTGTCGTCTTGGGACAGGTTCTTCAAACGGGCTTGCAGCTCTTTGATAGCTTCTTCGGTGGCGCGGTATTCGTTGATCAGGGACATGGGGACTACCTTATGTAGGGCGCTGGGGTGAAAGGGGATAGTGGCCCAATAATAGTCAGACGGTTTGTCCAAGTAAACATTTAAGGCCGCATTTATGTAATTTACTTTGGATGTTTGTGGCAAAAGCGTGGAATTGAGTTAATTAGTAAGGGTTAAGCCCTAAAGATACTCTCGTTAAGTCTTGGCTTACTGCCGGAGTCCACGCGTTTGCACACATATAGTGGCTAAAACCTTACGCTATTAAGGGGCAGGGCTGACGCTCGCGATCAGAATAAGCGATGAGGAATACTGCAGTTTTTCTGCGCAATCGCTAGAATGGCGGCCTTTGCGAAGTTCTGGAGTTTCCCCCTAATGCGCACTTTTCGGCTGGTGATTGCTTGCCCGGACCGGGTTGGCATCGTTGCCAAGGTCAGTAACTTTCTGGCTTCCCACAACGGCTGGATCACCGAAGCAAGCCATCACTCGGACAATCTCAGCGGCTGGTTTTTCATGCGTCACGAAATCCGTGCCGATACGCTGCCCTTTGGCCTGGAGGCATTTCGCGAGGCATTTGCGCCGATCGCTGAAGAGTTCTCCATGACCTGGCGCATCACTGACACGGAACAGAAAAAACGTGTGGTCCTGATGGCCAGCCGTGAGTCCCACTGCCTGGCTGACTTGCTGCACCGCTGGCACAGCGACGAGCTGGACTGCGAGATCTCCTGCGTGATTTCCAACCATGACGACCTGCGCAGCATGGTCGAGTGGCACGGCATCCCGTATTACCACGTCCCGGTCAACCCGCAGGACAAGGAGCCGGCATTCAACGAGGTCTCGCGCCTGGTCAAGCAGCACGACGCGGACGTCGTGGTACTGGCGCGCTACATGCAGATCCTGCCGCCCGAACTGTGCAGTGAGTACGCTGGCAAGGTGATCAACATTCACCACAGCTTCCTGCCGTCGTTTGTGGGTGCCAAGCCGTATCACCAGGCATCCCTGCGGGGTGTGAAGCTGATCGGCGCAACGTGCCATTACGTCACCGAAGAGTTGGACGCCGGTCCGATCATCGAGCAGGACGTGGTGCGCGTCAGCCATAGCGACAGCATCGAAGACATGGTGCGTTTTGGCCGTGACGTCGAGAAGATGGTGCTGGCCCGTGGCCTGCGCTATCACCTGGAAGACCGGGTATTGGTGCACGGCAACAAGACCGTCGTGTTCTGATTGAAGCGTTTTGATTGAAGAATGAAGGGCCTGGGCGTTAAATCGCTACAGGCCCTTTTTCTTTGGCAACAGGTGAGGAGTGGAGAATGAGCGATCCATTGGATAAAGCCACGTCCAAAGCCCCCGCGACGCTGGGAGAGGGCTGTTTGAGTCGATATGACCCGGATGACCTGAGCAGTGAGGACGGCACCGAGTTTCCTGGCGCCGCCGAGTTGTGGGAACAGTTGCAGGACACATCTGATTCGCCGGAAGAAAAGGCGTCAGCCGCTGCGCAAGGCAGCAACTGAGCCTGCTGGATCAGATCCGGAAACTGCCCACCAATTGTTTCAAGCGCGCCGCCTGCTGTTCCAGGTCGGAGCAGGCCCGTAACGTTGAATGCAGGTTTTCCACGCCTTCCTGATTGAGGGTGTTGATCTCGGTGATGTCCATGTTGATCGACTCCACGACGGAGGTCTGTTCCTCGGTGGCGGTGGCGACCGACTGGTTCATGCCGTCAATTTCGCCGATGCGCAGGGTCACGCTGTTCAGGCGTTCCCCCGCGAGGTTGGCGATTTCCACGCTGTCCTGGCTGTGGCGTTGGCTTTCGCTCATGGTGCTGACCGAATCCCGGGCGCCCACCTGCAGCTCCTCGATCATCTTTTGCACCTGTTGCGCCGACTCCTGGGTGCGGTGTGCCAGGTTGCGCACTTCATCGGCCACTACCGCGAACCCGCGCCCGGCTTCCCCGGCTCGTGCGGCTTCAATCGCCGCGTTGAGGGCCAGCAGGTTGGTTTGCTGGGAAATGCTGGTGATCACCTCCAGGATTTGCCCGATGTTCACCGTCTTGCTGTTAAGCGCTTCGATATTGGTGCTGGAAGCGCTGATCATCTGTGACAGCTGGTTCATCGCCTTGATATTGCGCTCCACCACCTGCTGACCGTCTTCCGCCAGGTGCCGGGCATCGCTGGCCTGGCTGGAGGCTTGCGCGGCGTTGCGGGCGATTTCCTGGGCGGCGGCCCCCAGTTCGTTGATGGCAGCGGCGACGCTGTTGGTGCGATTGGCCTGTTCGTCGGAGTTGACCATGGAGGAGTTGGAGGCGCTGACCACCCGCAGGGCCACTTCATTGACCTGCTCGGTGGCCGAGGACACTTCGCGAATCGAGGTGTGAATACGTTCCACAAAGCGATTGAACGCGCTGCCCAGCACACCGAACTCGTCATGGTTCTGGATGGTCAGGCGGCGAGTCAGGTCGCCTTCACCGTCGGCAATGTCTTCCATGGCGCGGGTCATGACGTGCAGTGGCTGCAGCAGGATGCGGATCAGCATGCCCAGCAGGGCGATGATGATAACCACCGCGATAATCGTGGCAATGATCGCCGAGGTGCGGAATTCGCTGAGCATGGCGAAGGATTTGTCTTTATCTACCGACAGGCCGAGGTACCAGTTCACCGATGGCAAGCCCTTGATCGGGGTAAAGGTGACGATGCGGGTCTTGCCGTTAACCTCGACTTCGCTGAAGTCGCTGCTGATCTTGGGGGTAGTGTTTGGATAGACGTCGGCCAGGGTCTTCATCACCAGGCTCTTGTCGGGGTGTACCAGTACTTTACCGTCGGCGCTGACCAGGAAGGCATAACCCATGCCGCCGAAGTTCAGGGCGCCGATATTGTCCACCAGGGTTTGCAGGCTCAGGTCGCCACCCACTACGCCGACACTCTGGCCCGCTTTGCTGCTGGGGGTGGCAATGGAAATGATCAACTGGCCGGTGGCTGCATCAATATAGGGTTCGGTCAGGGTCGAGCCGTTGCTGCTCTGGGCCCCCGTGTACCAGGGGCGCACACGCGGGTCGAAGCCGTCGGGCATCTTGGTGTCGGGGCGGATCACGAAGCCGCCTTTGCTGTCGCCCAGGTAAGTCGCCATGAATGAAGAGGTCAGGGCTTTCTGTTCCAGCAGGCTGGCGACGGTGCTTGAATCAGGGTTGATGGCGATGTTCTGCGCGGCGCTTTCTATCAGCACAATGCGCCCGGCGAGCCAGGTCTGGATATTGCTGGCGGTGACATCGCCCATTTCATGCAGGTAGTTGTTCAGATCGTCGCGAATCGCATTACGCTGCAAGTAGTCGTTGTAGAGGGTAAACAACGCAAAGGCGGCAATGACGACAAGAGCGGCGGCAAGCAGGATTTTATGGCTGAAACGCAGATTTTTATTCATGGCTTGTGGGGTCCGCTATGGTCTTAATATCCGATGCACGTCCTTTTGGGGCGTGCAAAATGGCTGCGTCAAAAAAAGTGTGATATTTCCATCTGCTCCTGCAGGAATTATCCGGCCCATTTTTTCTAAGACTTTTTGGGTCTCTCGCGTTAACTGTATCGACCATGCAGTGCTAAAGATTAACCATGGGTGACAAAATGCCTGACTCCTCGCAACTCATTATTGGTGCAGATCTCAAAGGCCAGCCGATCGCCCAGTCGATGCGCCTGGCCAACCGCCATGGCCTGATCGCGGGCGCCACCGGTACGGGCAAGACCGTCACCTTGCAGCGCCTGGCAGAAGCCTTCAGCGATGCCGGCGTCGCGGTATTCGCCGCCGACATCAAGGGCGACCTGTGTGGCCTGGGCGCCGCAGCCAACCCTCAGGGCAAGGTCGCCGAGCGGATTGCCGGCATGCCTTTCCTTAATTACGCGCCCAAGGCTTATCCGGTGACGTTGTGGGATATTCACGGCCAGTCCGGTCATCCATTACGTACCACCATCAGTGAAATGGGCCCGCTGTTGCTCGGCAGCCTGCTGGAACTTACAGACAGCCAGCAATCGGCCCTCTACGCCACCTTTAAGGTGGCCGACCGCGAGGGGCTGTTGTTGCTGGACCTCAAGGACCTGAAGGCCCTGCTGAATCATCTGCGCTACCACCCGGAGTTGCTGGGGGAAGATGCGGCCTTGATGACCACGGGCTCAAGCCAGGCTTTGTTGCGGCGTTTGGCGGTGCTGGAGCAGCAGGGTGCCGAAGCGTTGTTCGGCGAGCCGGCCCTGCAACTGGAAGATATCCTGCAACCGGCCAGTGACGGCCGCGGGCGCATTCATCTGCTGGACGCCAGCCGCCTGGTGCATGACGCGCCGAAGGTGTACGCGACCTTCCTGCTCTGGCTGCTGGCCGAGTTGTTCGAGCAACTGCCGGAACGCGGCGATGCCGACAAGCCACTGCTGGCGCTGTTTTTCGATGAGGCGCATTTGTTGTTCGCCGACACCCCCAAGGCTCTGCAGGATCGCCTGGAACAGGTGGTGCGGTTGATTCGTTCGAAAGGTGTCGGCGTGTATTTCGTCACCCAGTCTCCGGGTGACCTGCCGGACACCGTGCTGGCACAACTGGGCTTGCGGATCCAGCACGGGTTGCGGGCGTTTACCACCAAAGAGCAGAAGTCCCTGCGGGCAGTGGCCGATGGTTTCCGTCCGAATCCGGCGTTTGATGCGTTGGCGGTGCTGACCGAGCTGGGTACCGGTGAGGCGTTGGTGGGAACCTTGCAGGAAAAGGGGACGCCTGAAGTAGTCCAACGCGTACTCGTGGCACCGCCGCAATCGCGGATCGGGCCATTGAGCGAAGCCGAACGGGCGGCATTGATTGCCAGCTCGCCGTTGCTGGGGCGTTATGACAAACCGATTGATCGCGAGTCGGCGTACGAAGTGTTGATGGCGCGCAAGGACTTGGGGCCGCAAGAGGAGGCGGCGCCCGCCGCTGAAGAACCGAGCTTCACCGACAAGGCCGGTGCGTTCCTTGGCACCACGGCCGGCAAGGCGCTGAAGTCCGCGATGCAGCAGGCAGCCAATCAGATGGGCCGGCAGTTGGTGCGAGGGTTACTGGGCTCGTTGTTGGGTGGCAGCAAGCGTAAATAAAGCAAGGGAGTCGCTCGCCCTCACGCCTTCGGTTTGGCGTGAGCGGCCAGGCGCTCCAGCGCAGCGCGCAAGTTCGGATCGGTAATCCCGTCTGCCGTGGCCTGAATCGTTTCGGCCGCAATCTCCGACAAGTCCATGGTATGACCCGCTGCACCTTGCTGCACGGTCGGCGGCTGCACCTTGAACTGGATACGCGTCAGGCTGGCGAATTCGTCGAAGGCCATCAATTGGCGCTGCAAGCGTTTTTGCTGATAACGCAGGCGCGTCGCCCAATGGCCGTCGGTGACGATCAGCAGCAGATTGCCTTCACGCCACGAGGCCACGTGGCAGTGTTCGCGGGCGGCGGGTTGCAGTTGGCTTTCTACCAGGCGTTGCAAATGACCAAGGCGTTGCGCATGGCCAAAGATGGCTTTTAAAGGCTTGGCTTCGCGAAGCAACACGGCGGGAGCACGGGCCGTAAGAGGGCGAAATGCCATGACTAGACACCTTAAGTAACAGAGAGGCCATGGTAGCAGAAAGCGTCTGCGACGCCGCGGCCATTGCATTACCGGCAGTTTATCCATTAAATCAACGAGTAACTTATTACCCGAATGGGTTGAAGTTCAGCAAAAAGCCCTTATTTTAAACAAGCCCTCCAAGAGCGCCGTGCCAGCATCGTGGAATAACGCCACTTTCCTCACCCACGTTTCCGGGTAGAATGCTCGTTCGCATGCGGCCGTGAGGGCTGCTCGGGCGACTCACGGGGCGCCCTCCATCCCTATGTGTGGAAGAACCTGCCGATATGTTTGCGCCTTTGTTAAAGAAACTTTTTGGAAGCAAGAATGAGCGCGAAGTCAAACGCATGCTCAAGACGGTGCAGCTGGTCAATGCCTTCGAAGAGCAGATGGTTGCCCTTTCGGACGAGCAATTGCGCGCCAAGACCGAAGAGTTCAAGGCCCGCATAGCCAAAGGTGAAACCCTCGACAAGCTGCTTCCCGAAGCCTTTGCGGTCGCCCGTGAAGCCGGCAAGCGTGTCATGGGCATGCGCCACTTCGACGTTCAGTTGATCGGCGGCATGACCTTGCATGAAGGCATGATTGCCGAAATGCGTACCGGTGAAGGCAAGACCCTGGTGGCAACCCTGGGCGTTTACCTCAATGCACTGTCCGGCAAGGGCGTGCACGTTGTGACGGTGAACGACTACCTGGCTCGCCGGGATGCCAACTGGATGCGCCCGCTGTATGAATTCCTCGGCCTGACCGTCGGCGTTGTCACGCCGTTCCAGCCGCCGGAAGAGAAGCGCGCCGCCTACGCTGCCGACATCACCTACGGTACCAACAACGAATTCGGTTTCGACTACCTGCGCGACAACATGGCGTTCAGCATGGAAGAAAAATTCCAGCGCGAACTCAATTTTGCCGTGATCGACGAAGTCGACTCCATCCTGATCGACGAAGCCCGTACCCCGCTGATCATCTCCGGTCAGGCCGAGGACAGCTCGCGCCTGTACACCGAGATCAACAAGCTGATTCCGCGCCTCGAGCAACACATCGAGGAAGTGGAAGGCGTGGTGACCAAAGAAGGTCACTTCACCATCGACGAGAAGACCCGTCAGGTCGAGCTCAACGAAGCCGGTCACCAGTTCGTCGAAGACATGCTGACCCAGATCGGCCTGCTGGCTGAAGGCGAGAGCCTGTACTCGGCGCACAACCTGGGCCTGTTGACCCATGTGTATGCCGGCCTGCGCGCGCACAAGCTGTTCCATCGCAACGTCGAATACATTGTGCAGGACGGCCAGGTCGTACTGGTCGACGAACACACCGGTCGTACCATGCCGGGTCGCCGTTTGTCGGAAGGCCTGCACCAGGCGATCGAAGCCAAGGAAGTCCTGAACATCCAGGCTGAAAGCCAGACCCTGGCCTCGACCACCTTCCAGAACTACTTCCGTCTGTACAACAAACTGTCCGGCATGACCGGTACAGCCGACACCGAAGCGTTCGAATTCCACCAGATCTACGGTCTGTCGGTGATGGTTATCCCGCCGAACAAACCGCTGGCACGTAAAGACTTCAACGACCTGGTGTTCCTGACCGCCGACGAGAAATACGCTGCAATCGTCGCCGACATCAAGGAATGCATGGCCCAGGGCCGTCCGGTGCTGGTGGGTACGGCCACCATCGAAACTTCCGAGCACATGTCGGGCTTGCTGAACAAGGAAGGCATCGAGCACAAGGTTCTCAACGCCAAGTTCCACGAAAAAGAAGCGGAAATCATCGCCCAGGCCGGTCGCCCAGGTGCACTGACCATCGCCACCAACATGGCCGGTCGTGGTACCGACATCCTGTTGGGCGGTAACTGGGAAGTGGAAGTGGCTTCCCTGGAAGACCCGACGCCTGAGCAGATCGCGCAGATCAAGGCCGACTGGCAGAAGCGTCACCAGCAAGTGCTGGAGTCCGGCGGCTTGCAGGTGATCGCTTCCGAGCGTCACGAATCGCGCCGTATCGACAACCAGCTGCGTGGTCGTGCCGGTCGTCAGGGGGATGCCGGTTCCAGCCGCTTCTACCTGTCCCTGGAAGACAGCCTGATGCGCATCTTCGCCTCTGACCGGGTGAAGAACTTCATGAAAGCCCTGGGCATGCAGTCCGGTGAAGCGATTGAGCACCGCATGGTGACCAACGCCATCGAGAAGGCCCAGCGCAAGGTAGAAGGCCGCAACTTCGACATTCGTAAGCAATTGCTCGAGTTCGATGACGTCAACAACGAACAGCGTAAAGTGATTTATCACATGCGTAACAGTTTGTTGGCCGCCACCAACATCGGCGAGACCATTGCCGATTTCCGCCAGGACGTGCTCAATGCCACGGTCAGCGCACACATTCCGCCACAGTCGCTGCCTGAGCAGTGGGATGTTGCCGGTCTGGAAGCGGCGTTGAAGAGCGACTTCGGTGTCGACTTGCCGGTCCAGCAATGGCTCGACGAAGACGACCACCTGTACGAAGAAACCCTGCGCGAGAAGCTCATGACCGAGTTGCTGGCCGCCTACAACGAAAAAGAAGAGCAGGCGAGTGCCGAAGCACTGCGCACCTTCGAGAAGCAAATCGTACTGCGCGTGCTGGACGACCTGTGGAAAGACCACCTGTCGACCATGGACCACCTGCGTCACGGCATCCACCTGCGTGGCTACGCCCAGAAGAACCCGAAGCAGGAGTACAAGCGCGAGTCGTTCACGCTGTTCTCCGAGCTGCTGGATTCGATCAAGCGCGATTCGATTCGTGTGCTGTCCCACGTTCAGGTGCGTCGCGAAGACCCGATCGAGGAAGAAGCTCGCCTGCGTCAGGAAGCCGAGGCACTGGCTGCGCGCATGCAGTTCCAGCATGACGAAGCGCCTGGTCTTGAGGCTCCGGAAGTGTTGGGTGAAGAGGTCGATGTGGCCCTGGCCCAGGCCCCGGTGCGCAATGAGCAGAAGCTGGGCCGCAACGAACTGTGCTGGTGCGGTTCGGGCAAGAAGTTCAAACACTGCCACGGCGAAATCAACTAAGATTTTCGCCTGACGCTGCAACACCCCGCGCCGCGACCGGCATCAGCCGTCGCGGCGTTTTGCCATTTTGTCACCGTCGATAGCGACGGGTCACACATCCACTATTTTTAGGAGCGCATTCATGGCTGTTGGTCTTGGTCCTTTGCCCACGTTGCACCCGGTTGCCGGTTTTGAACTCGGTATTGCTTCGGCCGGCATCAAACGCCCGGGGCGCAAGGATGTGGTGGTGATGCGCTGTGCCGAAGGCTCGACCGTCGCGGGTGTGTTCACCCTGAACGCGTTTTGCGCGGCACCGGTGATTTTGGCCAAGCAGCGGGTTGAAGGCCCGGTGCGTTACCTGTTGACCAACACCGGCAATGCCAACGCCGGCACCGGCGAGCCTGGGCTGGCCGCAGCTGCCCGCACCTGCGCCAAGCTGGCCGAACTGACTGGCGTTGATGCCAGCCAGGTGCTGCCGTATTCCACCGGCGTGATCGGTGAGCCGCTGCCGGTAGAGAAAATCGAAGGCGCGCTGCAAGCGGCACTGGATGACCTGTCGGTGGATAACTGGGCGGCTGCGGCCACCGGCATCATGACCACCGACACCCTGCCCAAAGGCGCGAGCCGCCAGTTTGTGCATGAAGGCGTGACCATCACCGTGACCGGCATCAGCAAAGGCGCCGGCATGATTCGCCCGAACATGGCGACCATGCTTGGCTACATCGCCACCGACGCCAAAGTGTCCCGTGACGTGCTGCAAAACCTGATGCTCGACGGCGCCAACAAGTCGTTCAACCGCATCACCATCGACGGTGATACGTCGACCAACGACTGCTGCATGTTGATCGCTACCGGCAAGGCCGACCTGCCGGAAATCACCTCGTCCAACGGCGCGTATTTCGCGGCGTTGAAGCAGGCCGTGTTCGAAGTGTGCATGGATGTGGCCCAGGCCATCGTGCGCGACGGCGAAGGCGCCACCAAGTTTGTGACGGTTGAAGTCAACGGCGGCGGCAATCACCAGGAATGCCTGGATGTGGGCTACACCGTGGCTCACTCGCCATTGATCAAGACTGCGCTGTTTGCCTCCGACCCGAACTGGGGCCGTATCCTGGCCGCTGTTGGCCGTGCCGGTGTGCCGAACCTGGACGTGAGCAAGATCGACGTGTTCCTCGGCGAGGTGTGCATCGCCAGCCGTGGCGCCCGTGCCGAGACGTACACCGAAGCCCAGGGTTCTGCGGTGATGCAGCAGGAAGAAATCACCATCCGTATCGAATTGGGTCGCGGTGAGTGCAGCGAAACCATCTGGACCACTGACCTGTCCCACGAGTACGTGAAGATCAACGCGGAGTACCGCACCTGACACCAGGCTGGTCTTCAAACCGATTCAGAGGAAATAGTGCGGTGAAACGAGTTCATGTAGCAGCAGCGGTCATCCGGGGTGTCGACGGCAGGATTCTGCTGGCGCGCCGCGCCGATACCCAGCATCAGGGTGGCCGCTGGGAGTTTCCCGGTGGCAAGGTGGAGGCCGATGAGTCGGTCGCTGCCGCGCTGTCCCGTGAGTTGCAGGAAGAGCTGGGTATCCAGGTCACAACGGCTCGTCCGTTGATCAAGGTGCAGCACGATTACCCGGACAAACAGGTGTTGCTGGATGTCTGGGAAGTCTCGGTCTTCACCGGCGAACCCCACGGTGCCGAAGGGCAGCCGCTTGAATGGGTCGCCCCGCGGGACCTGCCGAACTACGAGTTTCCGGCGGCCAATGCGCCGATCGTTGCGGCGGCGCGTTTGCCGGCGCACTACCTGATCACCCCGGGTGAGCTGGAAACCCCCGTGCTGTTGCGCGGCATTCAAAAAGCCATCGCTGGCGGCATCAAGCTGGTTCAGTTGCGTGCCCCCAACGGTTACGACCCCAAGTACCGCGACCTGGCGGTGGACGCCGTAGGCCTGTGTGCGGGCAAGGCGCAATTGATGCTGAAAGGGCCGTTTGAATGGCTGGGGGATTTTCCCGCCGCCGGCTGGCACATGACTTCGGCGCAACTGCGCAAGTACGCCAGCAAAGGGCGACCTTTGCCCAAGGACCGCTGGTTGGCGGCGTCTTGCCACAATGCTGAGGAATTGGCGTTGGCGGAATTGATGGACGTGGATTTCGTGACGTTGTCGCCGGTGCAGCCGACCCAGACTCATCCGGATGCCCAGCCGTTGGGTTGGGAGCAGGCGCAGCAGTTGATCAGCGGCTTCAGCAAGCCGGTGTTCCTGCTCGGTGGGGTTGGGCCTGCCGAGCTGGAAAAGGCCTGGGAAGCCGGTGCTCAAGGTGTGGCAGGGATTAGGGCGTTCTGGCCTGAGGTTTAAGGACCAGGCCGGGGCGCTTGTTGTGGCGAGGGAGCAAGCTCCCTCACCACAAGTCTCAATCAGTCAGTAAGCGTCAGTGCGGCTTCGCGGCCGCCTGCCACAAAATCTCCGCAACACCCTGACGCTTGGCAATCACTCGTGCTGCCACAAACAGCAAGTCCGACAGCCGGTTGATATACGCCAACCCTACGCCTTCCAACGGTTCCACCGCATTCAGGTGCTGACACCGCCGCTCCGCGCTGCGGGCCAGGCTACGGCACACATGAGCCTGGGCAATCAGCGCCGAACCACCCGGCAAAATGAAGTTCTCCAGCGGCCCGACCTCTTCATTCCAGCGATCAATCGCCGCTTCCAAACGGTCGACTTCCGCGGCATTCAGCGATTTGTACACCGGCATGGCCAACTCACCGCCCAGGTCGAACAGTCGATGCTGGCAGGGCGTAAGCACCTCGATCACATCCTTCAGCGCCGGGTGTTGCCCGCTCTGTTCCTCCAGGCCTGCCAACAACAGACCCAGCTGGCTGTTCAGCGCATCCACTTCGCCAATCGCCTCCACCCGTGGATGGTCCTTGGGTACGCGGCGGCCGTCGCCCAGGCCGGTTTCGCCCTTGTCACCGGTACGGGTGTAAATTTTCGACAGGCGAAAGCCCATGGTTAGCGCTCCAGTTGAGTGAGTTCGTTGGGTGGCAATTGGCTGCCGGCCAGGGGCAGGCGCAAGGTGAAGCAGGTGCCCTGGCCGAGGGTGGAATGGACTTCCATCTGCCCCTTGTGGTTGTTGGTGATGATGAAATACGAGACCGACAAGCCGAGCCCGGTGCCCTGGCCGATCTCCTTGGTGGTGAAGAACGGTTCGAAGGTGCGCTTGCGCACGTTCTCGCTCATGCCGATGCCGTTGTCCTCCACCTGGATTTCCGCCCACGGCGGGTTCAGCCGTGTACGCAGGATGATGCGCCCTGGCTCGCTGTCATCTTCGCGCTGATGAATCGCCTGGGCGGCGTTTTTCAGCAGGTTGAGCAGTACCTGTTCCAGTTCGTTGGCGGTGCCGGGCACCGGGCCCAACTGCGTGTCGAACTGGCGGATGATCGCCTGGCCCTTGAAGTCGAAGCCGACGGTGAGGTCGAAATCGTTGCCGGCAATTTCCACCGCCTGGTCAATCAGCGCCGGTAGATCGCAGGGCGCCATCTGGCGATTGCTGCGGCGGCTGAAGCTGAGCATGTGGGTGACAATTTTCGCCGCCCGGGCGCCGGCTTGCTGGATGCCGTCGAGCAACTGCGGCACTTCGCGGCTTTGCAGGTAGCGGTTCACTGTTTCCAGCTCGATGCCCACCTGTTCGGCATGCTCGAGGTTTTTTGGCAGCTCCGGCGACAGCCGGCGGCGGATGTTCTGCACGTTATGCAGGATCGCCCCCAGCGGGTTGTTGATTTCGTGGGCCATGCCGGCGGCCAGGCCGCCGACCGAGAGCATCTTCTCCGACTGCACCATCATTTCTTCCAGGGACAGGCGCTGGGTGATGTCGTCGATCCGGATTACCACACCGCGCCCGGCACCGCCCATCAGCGGGTAGAACGTCAGGGCGTAGTGCTTGGGCTCGTCATCCTTGACCCAGGTTACCCGCTCGATCCGCTCCACAGTGTGTTGCTCCACCGTGGCCTTGATCTGCGGCAGGAAGGGCTTGAGCGGCTGGAAGGCGAGGAAGATCGGCTGGTTCAGCGCCTCATCCAGACGGGTGCCGGAAAGTGCGCTGGCCTCCTGGTTCCATTGGGTGACGTAGAGCTGTTCGTCGAGGGCGATCAGCGCCGAGGGCATCGAGTCGATGATGCTGTTGAGGTAATTCTGGAACCCGGTGAGTTTTTTCTCGATCTTGCTGCGCACCTGGACTTCCAGCTCCAGCTTGCGGTTGGTATGGCGGGTTTCTTCCGCCAGGCCCTGGGCTTGATCGTAGGCGGCCTGGGAATCGTCCCGCGCGCGCTTGAGTTGCTGCTCGCGGGCTTCGATGCGCGAAAGCATGGTGTTGAAGGCTTCGGCGAGGCTGCCGATTTCGTCGTGGTTGCCGCGACCGGCGCGCAGGGCGTAGTTCTCTTCCCGGGTGACCTGGCGCGACAACTCTTCCAATTCATGGATCGGGCGGGTAATCAGGCGCTTGATCTGCCGGGCGATCACCAGCCACAGCAGCACACTGAAAATCAGGATGCCCAGGCTGGCGGTGAACGTCCCGGTGTAGAAGGCCACCGGCAGTTCGCTGCTGGCCACCAGCAGTAAATGCCCGGACGGTTGGCCGGCACGGGGAATGGTGATCACTTGATTGCTGCGAAACTCGGTGGCGCGCCAGATTTCAATCTCGCGGTAATTGTCGGGCAGGTGCAGGCGATTGGCGTGTTGCAACTGGGCCAGGCGGGTGCCTTCGCCGTCATATAGGGCGGCGGCCCGTAATGGCGAGTAGCTGGTCAGTTCATCCAGCAGGGTTTGCGCCTTGAGCGGTGAGTCCAGCGCCTCGGCCGCGAGCGACGGGTTGGACACCAGCCGACCGATGGCCTGCAAGGCCTGGGGGGCCATGCTTTCCTGGGAGATCCAGTAGGCGGCGCTGATAAAGGTCAGGTTGGCCACCAGCAACACGGTGGTCAACAAAACCAGCAGGGCCGCCAGCAGTTTCTGCCCAACCGGTAGATTTTCGAGACGCTGGCGCAGTGGCATCGAGGTTTTCGCTGCAAAGGAACAAGCAGGCAGGGTAGCGCGTGCCTCAGTCGCTGGGCAATCCGCGTGCAGACAGTCGCTGTACCAATCGCACCTGGAGTTGTTGCAGGTGCGGCAAGGTCAGTTGATGGCGAGCCGCCGCCTGGCAGGCGTAGCCGAGCAAGTAGCTGATTTCGGTGCGCCGGGCACTGATCACGTCCTGGTACATCGACGAGTAGTTGGCCGCGGTGGCCTGGATCACGCGTTCCACTTCGCTTTGCAAATCCTGCGCGGCGGCGGGTTGTCCGCAGCATTCTAGCAGGTCGGCGAGTTCGGCGCACAGGGTGGCGACTTCGCACTGATGGGCTTGCAGCTCGCCATTGCGGCATTCGTACAGCACGGTCAGCGGGTTGATCGCACAGTTCAGGGCCAGTTTGCGCCACAAGCGGGTGAGGATGTCGGTGCTCCACTCATGGGGAATGCCGGCGGCTTGCAGGTCATCCAGCCAGAGCGGCGGGGTAGGGTGGCTCGCATCCCCCAGCCAGGTATAGCCATGGCCGGCAAACACCACCCGCCAGTCGCTTTCACGAAACGCGCCTTCGGTGCTGGAGGCAAAAATACAGCGGGCTTGGGGCAGTTGGGCGGCGACCGCGTCCTGGCTGCCCAGGCCATTTTGCAGCAGGATCAGCTCGGCGTCGGGTGCCAGCCGGTGTTGAAGCTGTGCGACGGCGTCTTGGGCGTCGTAGGCTTTGCACGCCACCAGCAGGCGATGAATTGGCCCCGGACTGTCGGATGTTTCGCCGACGACCGGGTAGGTGTGGGCCACGCCTTGCTCGACCAGGGTCAGGCCGTTGGCCGCCTGATAGCTCGCCAGCCGCGCGTGGTCCCGCAGGATCAGCCGCACGGGCAGCCCGGCACGGGCCAGGCGTGTGGCCCACAGCGTGCCGAGACTGCCGGCGCCGAGGACATGCCAGGTGGTCGACATCAGTTTTTACTCCGTAAGGCTGCCCGCAGTGAACGAGGCGAAAGAACCGCTATAATGCCCGGGCATTTTAGCCCGGGCGTGCTCCATCTCTACTGAGCCGCGCCCCTTTTTATTGGAGAAATTACATGCCGTCGTTCGACGTGGTATCCGAACTGGACAAGCACGAACTCACCAACGCCGTCGAGAACGCCGTCAAGGAGTTGGATCGTCGTTATGACTTGAAGGGCAAGGGCAGCTTCGAGTTCAAGGAAAAAGACCTCACCGTCAACCTGACCGCAGAAGCCGATTTCCAGCTTGAAGCGATGATTGAGATCCTCAAGCTGTCCCTGGTCAAGCGCAAGATCGATGCACAGTGCCTTGAAATCAAGGACGCGTATGCCTCCGGCAAGCTGATGAAGCAGGAAGTCGTGTTCAAAGAGGGCATCGACAAGGAGCTGGCGAAGAAAATCGTCGCTCACGTCAAGGACGCCAAGCTCAAGGTCCAGGCCGCGATCCAGGGCGAGCAGGTGCGCATCACCGGCAAGAAGCGTGACGATTTGCAAGAGGCCATTGCTGCCTTGCGCGCCAAGGCTTTCGACATGCCGCTGCAGTTCAATAACTTCCGCGACTGAGTGCCCCCCGTTGGGAACCTGAGGGCGTTTTTGACGTCCCACGCCCAGAACCTGCAGAAACGATTGAGCCCTTCGGGGCTCATTTGTTATGTGGGCATAAATAAAGCCGTACATCCGGTAAACAGGAGAACGTAGATGGATTTGAACGCTGAAGTGGATCACTTGATCAAGACCTCGGAGTCGTGGTTACCGATGATCATGGAATATGGCAGCCGCTTTTTGCTGGCGCTGGTCACCCTGGCCATCGGTTGGTGGCTGATCAACGTCTTGACCCACCGAGTGGGGCGTTTGCTGGCACTGCGTAATGCTGACCTGGCACTGCAACACTTCATTACCAGCCTTGCGAACATTGCGCTCAAAGTCATGCTGGTGGTCAACGTGGCCTCGATGATCGGCGTGGCAACCACCTCGTTCGTTGCCGCGATCGGTGCCGCCACCCTGGCCATCGGTCTGGCATTGCAAGGCAGCCTGGCGAACTTCGCCGGAGGCGTGCTGATTCTGTTGTTCCGTCCGTTCCGCATTGGTGACTGGATCGAAGCCCAGGGCACTTCCGGTACCGTCGACAGCATCCAGATCTTTCACACCGTGTTGCGCACCGGCGACAACAAGACGGTGATCATCCCAAACGGCAGCCTGTCCAACGGCCTCATCACCAACACCAACCGTCAGCCGACCCGCAAGGTGGTGTTTGACGTGGGTGTCGACTATGAAGCCGACCTGCAGAAAGCGCGTGAAGTATTGCTGGAACTGGCCAAGGATCCACGGGTACTGGCTGATCCTGCACCGGCAGCCGTGGTTTCGACCTTGGGCGACAGTTCGATCACCGTATCCCTGCGAGTCTGGACCAAGACGTCGGATTACTGGGATGTGATGTTCATGTTCAATGAACTGGCGCGTGACCGTTTAAAAGGTGCGGGGATCGATATTCCGTTCCCGCAGCGGGTTATTCGCGTGATGCAGGAAACTGCTGCGAAGTGAGGGCGTGACTTGCGTGTCAAACTTGTCCGATGTGTCAGGTTTGATGCGTGGTGTTAAACTAGATAGTTAGCTTGCTAGTTATCCGGGTGTTGAGATTAAGTTGCAATAAAAAAGCCGCTCACTTGCGAACAAGTGAGCGGCTTTTTAGTTAGGGCCGAGGCCCTAAGTCATCGTTGTAATCAAACTGCCAATTACAAGATGTTCAGCGGGTATTGCGCGATCAGACGCAGTTCGTCGATCGACGCCGAACCGTAGTACACACCATCGCTGGAGCGATAAGTGGCTTGACGTACGCGCAGGCTCAGGTCTTTGGCCGGGCCGCTCTGGATCACGTACTTGGCTTCGATGTCGCGTTCCCACTCTTTACCGTTCGAAGTGTCGGCGGTGTTGGCGCCGGTACCTTTAACGTAGCGAGTCATGAAGCTCAGGCCTGGAACGCCGAAAGTCGCCATGTTCAGGTCGTAGCGAGCCTGGAAGGACTTCTCGTCTTCAGCGTTGAAGTCGGAACGAGCGATGGAGTTGGCAAGGAAGATCGTGCCGCCGCCGTCTACGCCGTAGCCGTAGTCACCGTCACCGCTAACCTTCTGGTAGGCCAGGGTAAAGGTGTGAGCCTGGATGGTGTACGCACCTTGCAAGCTGTAGGCACGGTTATCCAGTTTGGTGGTGCCGTCCTTCTCAGCCCGTTGCAGGCCAGCGCCATCGCTTTTGGTGCTGTAGATGTTGAAGTCGACCGCCAGGGACTGTTCATTGCTCAGCGCATGGGTCCAGTTCAGGTTGGCGTAGGTTTTCTTCCAGTAGTCTTCGGTCTTCGCGTAGTAGAGGCTGGCGCTGACTTCTGGAGTCAGGGCGTAGACGCCACCGATGAAGTCAGTTTTTGTCAGGCCCAGGCTGTCGCGGTAGGTCTGGGCTTGCGCCACGCTCGAAGTGAAGTGACCGCCTTCAAGTTTCAGGCCCTTGATCTCGTTGCTGGTCAACGAGATACCTTGTGGCAATTCAGGCAGCAGACGGCTGTCATCGGATGCGAATACAGGTGCGGTGGTGTACTGGTCGCCGATTTTCAGGACCGTATCGGAGATACGGAACTTAACTGCGCCGCCGCCTTTGGAGTAATCATCTTGAGCGCGACCGTCGGAGCCTGTTGGAAACAGGCCGGTGCCGGAACGACCCTTGCCGCTGTCCAGTTTGACGCCCAACAGACCGATCACGTCGACACCCACACCGATGGTGCCTTGGGTGAAGCCCGACTGGTACAGGCCGTTGAAGCCCAGGCCGGTTTCGTCGACGCGGCTTTTACCGGTGTCGTTGTTACGGAAGTCGCGGCTAAAGTTCAGGAGGCGAGTGTTGATGCTGAAGGTACTGTCTTCAACAAAGCCCTTGGAGTCGTCCTGAGAGGACGCCATTGCGAACTGCGAGGTGCCTGCTGAAACAGCCAGGGCGATCATGCTCCACTTCATCACGCGCATCGTGATTTGCTCCTTTGGTTTTAGGAAGAGTACTGCCGTCCCACCTATATTTTTGTCTGGGCGGCTCTTTCTTTTTTGTGTCGGCGCAAACTTATATCACGCTGACAATATTGGCGATACTTGCCCATCTATCCTTTCAGCTTCTTTACGAGCCTGTCGTAAATTGCTATGTCCATGTCGCAAATTTACAGTTCGAATGTAACCGAACTGACAACTTCAATACTGTTTTAAAACCTTGAGTTCAGGGTGGAAAAGTCACCCTTGAAAGTTTTAACACTTCCCTGAAAAGCATTGACCCGCTGTTGTTTTCTGTCGCGAAACACCTGCTTCCCGCCGGTGCTGTTGTCGACCATATGGGGGTGAATGCAACAAGCGTGCACAAACGAGTAACTGAATGTGATTTTTTCGTGAAAATTGTCAATGCCCTGTAAAAACCGCATAAGCACGGGCTTTTTACGCCGTTTGGTTTGGCCTTGACGCGCCTGCTGTACTCCTGTTCGGTGGTGCATAAAACCTGCACCAGAGCAAAACGTTACCGGTTCACCCCGTTCGGTGGGTAGTCGGCGGATCCCTTTGAGGCACAAATGGGTCATTTTGGTGCAGTTGTGCCCTTGCTGCATTTTTGCTCCAGTCCGCTGTTCGCGCCTGGAAAGCCCTCTGGCTCAGGTGCTTGAAGCCTGTCACGCGTCCTGGCTTTGACTGAATGAAGGTGCGTTGGTCATTTAGCGTAGCCGAAATATTGACCTGTCTCGAAATGGTGCGTTTTTTTTCATGGCGTCCTGTTTGGGCGCGTATTTGGCCCGGTGCATTCGCCGTGAAGCGCCGGGCATTCGCAGGTATGCTGGGCGCCTGAAACCTGACCCGCCGAACGGGAGTGACTGCTGTGTTCGCCTTAGATCCACGTCTTCAACAAGACACCTTGCCCATCGGGGATTTCCCCCTGTGCCGGCTGCTGCTGTCCAATGACTCAAATTACCCCTGGTTCATCCTGGTGCCGCGCATAGACGGTATCAGCGAAGTGTTTCAACTGGATGTCGCTGACCAGCAGCGGGTGTGGCAGGAAAGCACGGCGCTGGCGCAGTTGCTTAATGAAGGGTTTGGCGCCGACAAGATGAATATTGGTGCCCTGGGCAACGTGGTCAGCCAACTGCACGTGCATGTGATCGTGCGCAGGCGCGATGACGCCGCGTGGCCGGCGCCGGTCTGGGGCAAGCATCCGGCGAAGCCTTACAGCGACGAGCAAGTGGCGGCGATTCGTGCGCGTCTGCGCGAAATCCTGCCGGCTGACTTCACGTTCCTGGAGGCTTGAGCCATGGACCTTCAAGACCGCGTGACCGACCTGGAAAGCCGCCTGGCTTTTCAGGACGACACCATTGAGACCCTCAATGACATCCTGGTCGCCCAGCAGCGGGCGGTCGAACGCCTGCAGTTGCAGATGACTGCGCTGCTCAAGCGCCAGGAAGAAATGGGCGGCCAGTTCGAGTCGTCCGAGGAAGAGGCGCCGCCGCCTCATTATTAATGCAGGGCTGAATGCCCGGGCATAAAAAAACCGCGATGCAGCCTGGCTGCATCGCGGTTTCTTTTTTCGGGGTGCTGGAATCAGCGACGCGGCAACGCGGCGATCACATCTTCAGCTTGCAAACCCTTGTCACGGTTCATCACGGAGAACTCCACGCGCTGGCCTTCCACCAGGACGCGATGGCCTTCGCCGCGAATCGCCCGGAAGTGGACGAAGATATCGTCGCCCGAATCCCGGGAAATAAAGCCGAAGCCCTTGGAGGTGTTGAACCACTTGACCGTGCCGGTATCCCGGTTGGTCATGTCGTAGGTTTGCGACGCAGCGGCCGGGGAGGAACGGTAAAAACTGATGGCCAGATGAAGAACGATGGCGACCAGTGCTATTGCCAGGCTGAGCAGGACGGCCGGGTGGCCACCGACTTCAGGCATAGGCGCCAGCAGGGTGAGGGTTTGCACGACAACAGCCAGGACCAGCAGGGCGCTGACCAGGTTTTGCAGTTGATGACGCGGGCCTTTGTTCCAGTAAGGAATGACTGGAGCCAGTGTCAGGTTAAGAAGACCAAAGAAGGTCAGGTAGAGAGCGTCAGGTTGTTGCAGGTAAGGCAGGGTTTCTGATCGCAGGCTGGGGATAAAGGACAGCAGCAAAGCTGCGGCGCCCGTTAGCAGGTGGACGATTTTCAACATTTTGATTAACTCACGTTAAGACGGATCACGAGGAAGAGCTGACTGGCACGGTTCGCTTCTGAACAATGGGAGGCGTTGGGCACGTGCGCGGGTATCAGCCTATGTCGCTACCGCGAAAAATAACGGTGGCGACACGCTGCCTATTTAACAGCAAAGCCTGTGCCTACTCAAATCAAGCATTTCAGGCTGTTACAAGGGGCACGGCATTTCTGCGGCAAACACTTGTCCTAGACAGGTGCAGGCTTTTTCGCAGGCGTTGGGTAATTTTTCTTGCAGGGCTCGAAGCCCCGTCTGTCGCGCAGATTCGCTCTGCAAGGGGCGATTTGCCGCACGTCGTGAGGGTCAGCCGGGCTGCGCAAGGCCGGTACTCTTGCTAGAGTGGTCCTGCACCTGATCAATGAATTTTTTATCAATTGAAGGGGAAAAACATGGCAATCGATATTGGTATCAGTGAAGAAGATCGTAAATCAATCGTTGATGGACTTTCGCGGCTGCTTTCCGATACCTATGTACTTTACCTGAAGACCCACAACTTCCATTGGAACGTCACGGGCCCCATGTTTCGCACACTGCACTTGATGTTTGAAGAGCAGTACAACGAGCTGGCGCTGGCGGTGGATTCAATTGCCGAGCGGATCCGCGCCCTGGGCTTTCCGGCGCCGGGTGCTTACTCGGTGTACGCGCGACTTTCTTCAATCAAGGAAGAAGAGGGCGTGCCGAGCGCTGAAGACATGATCAAGCAGTTGGTCGAGGGCCAGGAAGCGGTTACCCGCACCGCCCGGGGCATCTTCCCGTTGTTGGATAAAGTCAGCGACGAGCCTACTGCGGACTTGCTGACCCAGCGTATGCAAGTTCATGAAAAGACCGCGTGGATGTTGCGCTCCCTGCTCGAAAACAAGTAACACCGGTTGCGGGTGGGCGTTGAACCGACGCCCCTCGCATGCCTGCTTCCCGGCGATTCCCTTCATCCTGCGAGCTTCCTGATACGCGCGTTGGCTTGTCCTACGGCGATCGGCTCCCTGTCTTCTGGCTGCACTTGTCTTCTTGATGTTTTATAGGCCCAACGGCCAACAAGAACGATTGATGGGTGGCCGTCAGGCAATGGAGTGTCAAGTGTATGTCACGCGGAGCAGGTAATGGAGTGATGGAAACGTGCGGGTTGCACAAGATAAAGGTAGATCCCTTTGCCAAGGGGTTTGATATGAACCTGGCCAGGCCATTGTCCCGATCCGTTCGGCTTAATGGTTTTTCGACGTGTTTGCGACTTGAAGAAGTCTATTGGAATATCCTCACGGAGATAGCCAGGATCAATACCTGTTCGGTCAGTGCGCTACTGTCTTACGTGGACCGCGAAGTGCACTTGCGTTATGGCGGTGTAAAGAACTTCAGCGGTCTGGTCAGGGTGGTGTGCGTGGTTCATTTATTGAAAGGACGCGTCACCGCGCCAAGTGTCCCTTTGGGCCAGGCGTGATCCTTGTGCCAGCTGCCAGCCCCGGGATTGCCCCGGGTCGGGCGCCTGGCACAAGCCTGCTGCAGCCACCTATATAAAGAGCAGCACGCCGCCACGGCTGCACAGCCTCGATTTACCAGATATAATCCCGGGCTTTGCTGCGCATGCCGGGACTTTCCCACGGGACACAGTCAGGGCAGGGCGTGGCGCAGTAATGATCTGATCGCCGAGACATCTCCATGCCCATGTACGACTATCAATGCGCTTCCTGTGGTCATCAGTTGGAAGCCATTCAAAAGATCAGCGCCGCGCCGCTGGTCGATTGCCCTGCCTGCCAGGCACCGGAGCTTAAAAAGATGTTGTCCATGCCGGGCTTTCGCCTGAGTGGCAACGGCTGGTACGAGACCGACTTCAAGACCGGTTCGAAGAAGAATCTGGCCGGCGGCGACAAAGCAGACTGAGTTGAACTCTACGCGCAGGCTCCTGCATTATCCGTCACCTGACTTAGCTGTACGGTGATGAGGCAGGCCTCCACCGAATTTCGAATTACGAGAAGCGAAACCACTATCATGATGCGCAGCCACTATTGCGGCCAACTGAACGAGACCCTGGAAGGTCAGGAAATCACCCTTTGCGGATGGGTTCACCGTCGCCGCGACCACGGCGGGGTGATCTTCCTCGATATCCGTGATCGTGATGGTCTGGCCCAGGTGGTGTTCGATCCGGACCGCGCCGAGAGCTTCGCCGCCGCCGATCGCGTGCGCAGCGAGTACGTCGTGAAGATCACCGGCAAGGTTCGCCTGCGTCCGGCCGGTGCCACCAACGCCAACATGGCGTCGGGCATGATCGAAGTGCTCGGCTACGAGCTGGAAGTGCTGAACGAGTCGGAAACCCCGCCGTTCCCGCTGAACGAGTTCTCGGACGTTGGCGAAGAAACCCGCCTGCGTTATCGCTTCCTCGACCTGCGTCGCCCGGAAATGGCCGAGAAGCTGCGTCTGCGTTCGCGCATGACCACCAGCATCCGCCGCTTCCTGGACGAGAACGGCTTCCTCGACGTCGAGACGCCGATCCTGACCCGCGCTACTCCGGAAGGCGCCCGCGACTACCTGGTGCCGAGCCGTACCCACGCCGGTTCCTTCTTCGCCTTGCCGCAGTCGCCACAGCTGTTCAAGCAGCTGCTGATGGTTGCCGGCTTCGACCGTTACTACCAGATCGCCAAATGCTTCCGTGACGAAGACCTGCGGGCCGACCGCCAGCCGGAATTCACCCAGATCGACATCGAGACCAGCTTCCTCGATGAAAAAGAGATCATGGGCATCACCGAACAAATGATCCGCAACCTGTTCAAGGAAGTGCTGGACCTGGAATTCGGCGAATTCCCGCACATGACCTTCGAAGAAGCCATGCGCCGTTACGGTTCCGACAAGCCAGACCTGCGTAACCCGCTGGAACTGGTTGACGTTGAAGACCAACTCAAAGACGTCGACTTCAAGGTGTTCAGCGGCCCGGCCAACGACCCGAAATGCCGTATTGCCGCCCTGCGTGTGCCTGGCGCTACGAGCATGCCGCGCAAGCAGATCGACGATTACACCAAGTTCGTCGGCATCTACGGTGCCAAGGGCCTGGCGTACATCAAGGTCAACGAGCGCGCCAAGGGTGTTGAAGGCCTGCAGTCGCCAATCGTCAAGAACATCCCTGAGGCCAACCTCAACGTGATCCTGGATCGTGTTGGCGCGGTCGACGGCGACATCGTGTTCTTCGGTGCCGACAAGTCCAAGATCGTCAGCGAAGCGCTGGGTGCATTGCGGATCAAGGTCGGCAACGACCTGAACCTGCTGACCTGCAAGTGGGCGCCGATGTGGGTGGTCGACTTCCCGATGTTCGAAGAGAACGACGACGGCAGCTTCAGCGCGCTGCACCACCCGTTCACCGCGCCGAAGTGCACGCCGCAAGAGCTGGAAGCCAACCCGGCTGGCGCTCTGTCCCGTGCCTACGACATGGTGCTGAACGGCACCGAGCTGGGTGGCGGTTCGATCCGTATCCATCGCAAGGAAATGCAGCAATCGGTCTTCCGCCTGCTGGGTATCGACGAAGACGAACAGCAAGAGAAGTTCGGCTTCCTGCTTGACGCACTGAAATACGGCGCGCCACCCCATGGCGGCCTGGCCTTCGGCCTGGACCGTCTGGTGATGCTGATGACCGGTGCCCAGTCGATCCGTGAAGTGATTGCCTTCCCGAAAACCCAAAGTGCTGCCGACGTCATGACGCAGGCACCGGGTGTGGTGGATGCCAAGGCACTGCGCGAGCTGCATATCCGTCTGCGCGAGACACCAAAGGCTGAGTAAGGCCGCAGCGTGAAAGCGCGATAAGGTTTTACATTGTCAGCTAAGGGCGCATCTTCGGATGCGCCTTTGCGTTACAAGGGCTGTACGTTTAAGAGGGAAGTCCCGCCTGGGGCGGGATCGACAGGTTTCTACAGAATTTCGGAGTTGTGTTATGGCTGGCCATTCCAAGTGGGCGAACATCAAGCACCGCAAAGAGCGTCAGGATGCCAAGAAAGGCAAGATTTTCACCAAGTGGATTCGCGAGCTGACGGTCGCTGCCCGCCAGGGTGGCGGTGACCCGGGCTCCAACCCGCGTCTGCGCCTGGCCCTGGACAAGGCCCTCGGCGCCAACATGAGCCGCGACATCATCGACCGCGCCGTGGCCCGTGGCGCCGGTGCGGCCGATACCGATGACATGGTCGAGTTGAGCTACGAAGGCTACGGCCCGGGTGGCGTGGCGGTGATGGTCGAGTGCATGACCGACAACCGCAACCGTACCGCGGCGGCCGTACGCCATGCGTTCAGCAAATGTGGCGGCAACCTGGGCACCGATGGTTCGGTGGCCTACCTGTTTGAGCGCAAGGGGCAGATTTCCTTCGCGCCGGGCGTTGATGAAGATGCGCTGATCGAAGCGGCGATGGAGGCCGATGCCGACGACGTGGTGACCAATGAAGACGGCTCCATCGACGTGTTTACCTCGTTCGCGGGATTTTACTCGGTGCGTAACGCCCTGGAAGCGGCCGGTTTCAAAGGTACCGATGCGGAAATCGTGATGCTGCCGACCACCAGTGCCGAACTGGACCTGGACGGCGCGCAGAAGGTGCTCAAGATGCTCGATATGCTTGAAGACCTGGATGACGTGCAGAACGTTTATTCCAACGCCGATATCCCGGAATCGGTCGCCGAACAGCTCACTTAAGGGCACTGAAGATCCAATGTGGGAGCTGTCGAGCCCCGGTGAGGCTGCGATGGCATCAACTCGGTGTGACTGATGCTCCGAGGTGCCTGCATCGCAGGCAAGCCAGCTCCCACAGGTTCTATGCTGTTACACAAACCATGTGCCTCGCGCATCCGCTTTAAACCCATCTCGCAGGCGTTATGACTCTAATCCTAGGTATCGACCCCGGTTCGCGAATCACCGGCTTTGGCGTGGTGCAACAGACCCCGCGAGGCTGCGTGTACGTGGCGTCGGGCTGTATCCGTACCGGCGCCGGCGAGTTGGCCGAGCGCTTGCAGATCGTTTATCGCGGCGTACGTGAAGTGATCCAGACCTACGGCCCGGTGACCATGGGCATTGAAAAGGTGTTCATGGCAAAAAACGCCGACTCGGCCCTGAAGCTCGGCCAGGCACGCGGTGCGGCCATCGTTGCCAGTGCCGAGGAGGGCATGGAGATCGCCGAGTACACCGCGACGCAGGTCAAGCAAGCCGTGGTCGGTACCGGTGCGGCCAATAAGGAGCAAGTGATGATGATGGTCATGCACATGCTCAAGCTCACCGCCAAGCCGCAAATCGATGCCTCCGACGCCCTGGCCATTGCCATTTGCCATGCCCATACCCGTTCCAGCCTGATGCCGCACGGTTTGGGTACGGCACGCAGTCGTGGCGGCCGGCTGCGTCTCTGATAGCATCAGCGCAATCATTCTGCGTGGGGTGCGTGAACGGCCTGTGCTGTCGGCCGGCATGCCCGCGTTATTACCGGTCAGGCCTTGATCTGAGCCGACTCTTAAGGATTCGAACGTGATTGGACGCTTGCGCGGCACCCTGGCTGAGAAACAGCCGCCGCACCTGATTCTGGATGTAAACGGGCTGGGCTATGAGCTGGAAGTGCCCATGACCACCCTCTACCGCCTACCGTCGGTCGGTGAGCCGCTGACCCTGCACACCCACCTGGTGGTGCGCGAAGACGCACAATTGCTCTATGGTTTCATTGGCAAGCGTGACCGGGATTTCTTCCGCGAACTGATCCGCCTCAATGGCGTGGGGCCGAAGCTGGCGCTGGCGCTGATGTCGAGCCTGGAGGTCGATGAATTGGTACGGTGTGTGTCGGCGCAGGATACGTCCGCGTTGACCAAGGTCCCGGGCGTCGGCAAGAAAACCGCCGAGCGTTTGCTGGTAGAACTCAAGGACCGCTTCAAGGCCTGGGAAGTCGTACCGAGCATGTTCGCCCTGGTGCCTAATCAGCCGGACGCGCCAGGTGTACCGGTGGCCAGCGCCGAAAGCGATGCAGTCAGCGCGCTGATTTCCCTGGGCTACAAGCCGCAGGAGGCGAGCAAGGCCGTGTCGGCCATCAAGGACAAGAACCTGAGCAGCGAAGACATGATCCGCCGCGCCCTGAAGGGAATGATTTAAGTGATTGAAGCTGATCGTCTGATCGCGGCCACCGGCCCGCGTGATCGTGAAGAAATCCAGGACCGGGCGATTCGTCCCCTGAGCCTTGCCGAATACATCGGCCAGCCCACCGTGCGCGAGCAGATGGAGTTGTTCATCCAGGCCGCGCGCGGGCGCAGCGAATCACTGGATCACACGTTGATCTTCGGTCCGCCGGGGCTGGGCAAGACCACCCTGGCCAACATCATCGCCCAGGAAATGGGCGTGTCGATCAAGTCCACCTCCGGCCCTGTGCTGGAGCGCCCGGGCGACCTGGCGGCGCTGCTGACCAACCTGGAACCCCACGACGTACTGTTTATCGACGAGATTCACCGGCTTTCGCCCATCGTCGAGGAAGTGCTGTACCCGGCGATGGAAGATTTCCAGCTGGACATCATGATTGGTGAGGGTCCGGCGGCCCGCTCGATCAAGCTCGACCTGCCACCGTTTACGCTGGTGGGTGCCACCACCCGTGCGGGGATGCTGACCAACCCGCTGCGAGACCGTTTCGGGATTGTTCAACGTCTAGAGTTCTATAGCACGGCGGATCTGGCCACCATCGTCAGTCGTTCGGCGAACATCCTCGGCTTGCCCCTGGACCCGGAAGGTGCGTTTGAAATCGCCCGCCGCGCCCGTGGCACGCCGCGGATCGCCAACCGTTTGCTGCGCCGTGTGCGCGACTTCGCCGAAGTGCGTGCCAAGGGCCATATCACCAAGCCCGTGGCAGACCTGGCGCTGAACCTGCTGGATGTGGACGAGCATGGCTTTGACCACCAGGACCGGCGCCTGCTATTGACCATGATCGAGAAGTTCGACGGTGGGCCGGTGGGGGTGGACAGCCTCGCTGCGGCCATCAGCGAAGAGCGGCACACGATTGAGGATGTACTGGAGCCTTACCTGATCCAGCAGGGCTACATCATGCGTACGCCGCGGGGGCGGGTGGTCACCCGGCATGCCTATCTGCACTTTGGGTTAAACATTCCGTCACGATTGGGCGAGATGCCCGTAGTAGACGAATTCCTCGATGCAGTAGACGATTAAAAAAGGCTTGGCGATTCGATTTATTCGGCGTTTGTGCTGTCCTAGTGGCTGGCGTCGTCATTCTTTCGTTAGAAATGTGCCACAGAATGAAAAACAGTTGCCTGGCCGGATTGGCAACCTGAGGAGTAAGCACTAGAGTATGCGCGCGCAAAACGGGGATCAGTCGTTCGCACATCGCTGTCGCGTTTATTACGAGGACACCGATGCTGGCGGCATCGTTTATTACGTCAATTACCTAAAGTTCATGGAGCGGGCTCGAACCGAGCGGCTACGGGAGCTGGGCTTTGCCCAATCCCAGCTGGCAGGGGAGGACCTGTTGTTTGTCGTGCATTCCAGCGAGGCGCGTTACTACGCGCCGGCGCGACTGGACGACGAACTGCTGGTCAGCGCAGAAATAACCGAATTGAACCGTGCCAGCCTGCGCTTTAAACAGCAGGTCAGGCGGGCTACGGATGCAACGCTGCTCTGTGAGGGGCAGTTCCTGGTGGCCTGTGTTCGCACCAATAGTTTGAAACCCCGGGCCATTCCCGAAACTCTACGCGCGGCCTTTGCCGGCGTGAGCGGCGCGGGTAAACATTCAGAGCAGGAGATTTAGCGTGGAACCTACCGTCGTCGACCATTCCTCCATGTGGAGCCTGGTCAGCAATGCCAGTGTCGTGGTTCAACTGGTGATGCTGGTCCTGGTAGCCGCATCGGTTACCTCTTGGGTCATGATTTTTCAGCGCAGCAACCTGCTGCGTGCCGGTCGACGTGCCCTGGAGAGCTTCGAAGAGCGCTTCTGGTCGGGTATCGACCTGTCCAAACTGTACCGCCAGGCCGGCAGCAACCCGGACCCGGATTCGGGCGTAGAACAAATCTTCCGCGCCGGCTTCAAGGAATTCTCCCGTCTGCGCCAGCAGCCAGGCGTTGACCCGGAAGCGGTCATGGAAGGCGTGGCCCGTGCCATGCGCGTCGCGATTTCCCGCGAAGAAGAAAAGCTTGAGCAAAGCTTGCCGTTCCTCGCCACCGTAGGCTCCGTGAGCCCGTACATCGGCCTGTTCGGTACCGTATGGGGCATCATGAACTCCTTCCGCGGCCTGGCCCAGGCCCAGCAAGCGACCCTGGCCACCGTGGCCCCGGGTATCGCCGAAGCGCTGATCGCCACCGCCATCGGCCTGTTCGCAGCTATTCCCGCAGTAATCGCCTACAACCGTTTTGCTGCTCGCGGCGAAACCTTGATCAGCCGTTACTACACCTTCGCCGATGAATTCCAGGCGATCCTGCACCGTAAAGTGCACACCAGCGAAGAATAAGCAGGTAATTCCCAATGGCTTTAATCGCTCGAGCTCGCAAAAAGCGCAAGCCGGTCGCCGAGATGAACGTAGTGCCTTACATCGACGTGATGCTGGTGCTGCTGGTTATCTTCATGGTGACCGCGCCGATGCTCAATCAGGGCGTGAAGGTTGATCTGCCCAAGGTTTCCAGCGAAGCCTTGCCGCAGGACAACAACACCCAGGTCCTGACCATTTCGATCAAGGCTGACAAGACCTATTACTGGAACCTTGGCAGCGAAGTCGACACTCAGAAACAGCAGGACAAGGCCATGACCTTGCCGCAGATGACTGATGCCGTGACCAAGATCATTCGCGCCGGCAACGAAGGTGGCAAGCACACCCAGGTGTTCATTCGCGGCGACAAGGTCGTCGACTACGGCTCCGTCATGGGCGCCATGGGCGGGCTGCAGAAGGCCGGAGTCGGTAATGTTGGCTTGATTACCGAGGCGCCCTGATGCACCAACAGCGAGAGCCGTCCGCCTCGGAAAGCTACTTCTGGCCTAGCGTCTGGGCAATTGCCCTGCACGTCCTGGTGTTTGGCATGCTGTTCGTCAGCTTTGCCATGACCCCGGACCTGCCGCCAGCCAAGCCGATCGTGCAGGCGACCCTGTATCAGCTGAAATCGAAAAGCCAGGCCACCACCCAGACCAATCAGAAGATTGCGGGTGAGGCCCAGAAGTCGGCTGCGCGCCAGACTGAAGTCGAGCAGATGGAACAGAAGAAGGTCGAGCAGGAAGCGGTGAAGGCTGCTGCGGAACAAAAGAAAGAAGAGGCGGCTCAAAAGGCCGAGGAATCGAAAAAGGCTGACGAGGCGAAGAAAGCTGAAGAGGCGCAAAAGGCTGATGAAGCCAAGAAAGCCGATAAAGCTGCCGAAGCCAAAAAGGCCGAAGAGAAACAATTGGCTGATATAGCCAAGAAGAAATCTGAAGAAGAAGCCAAGAAAGCTGCCGAAGAAGAGGCCAAGAAAAAGGCCGCTGAAGACGCGAAGAAAAAGATTGTCGAAGACGCGAAGAAGAAAGCCGCGGACGACGCCAAGAAGAAAGCTGAAGCTGACGAGGCGAAGAAGAAAGTCGCCGACGATGCGAAGAAGAAAGCTGCCGCCGATGCCTCCAAGAAAAAGGCCCAGGAAGCAGCACGTAAATCGACCGAAGACAAAAAGGCCCAGGCCTTGGCCGATTTGCTTTCCGACACGCCGCAGCGCCAGCAGGCCTTGGCCGATGAACGTGGTGATGAAGTCGCGGGCAGTTTCGATGACCTGATTCGTTCACGGGCAGCAGAAGGGTGGACCCGTCCTCCTTCGGCACGTAAAGGCATGACAGTAGTGCTGCAGATCGGCATGTTGCCGGACGGTACGGTGACTTCGGTCAGCGTGGCCAAGTCCAGTGGCGACGGCTCGTTCGACAGTTCGGCGGTAGCAGCGGTCAAGAACATTGGCCGGTTGACCGAGATGCAGGGAATGAAACCAAGCGACTTCGCTCCCTACCGTTCATTCAAGATGACATTCACACCTGAGGATCTAGCCTTGTGAGAAACCTTCTTCGAGGAATGCTTGTCGTTATTTGCTGCATGGCAGGGATAGCGGCGGCGGATGAAAAGAACATCCTGGTCACCAGCGGTAGCGATCGGGCCACCCCGATCGCCGTTGTGCCGTTTGGCTGGCAGGGCGGCAGCGTGCTGCCGGACGACATGGCGCAGATCATCAGTGATGACCTGCGTAACTCCGGTTACTACGCACCAATCGACAAAGGCAACATGATCAGCCAGCCGACCCAGGCCAGCGAAGTCATCTTCCGTGACTGGAAAGCGTTGAACGCCCAGTACTTGATGGTGGGCAGCATCACGCCGGCCGGCGGTCGCCTGCAGATCCAGTACGCGTTGTTCAACGTCGCGACCGAGCAGCAAGTGCTGACCGGCAGCGTATCGGGTACTACGGATCAATTGCGGGACATGGCGCACTACATCTCCGACCAGTCGTTTGAAAAACTGACCGGAATCAAGGGTGCCTTCTCGACTCGCCTGCTTTATGTAACGGCCGAGCGTTTTTCGGTAGACAACACTCGTTACACTTTGCAGCGTTCCGACTATGACGGCGCTCGCGCAGTGACGCTGCTGCAATCCCGTGAGCCGATCCTGTCGCCTCGCTTTGCACCGGATGGCAAGCGTATCGCCTACGTGTCCTTTGAACAGAAGCGTCCACGCATCTTCGTTCAGCACATCGATACCGGTCGCCGTGAGCAGATCACCAACTTTGAAGGCCTGAACGGTGCGCCAGCCTGGTCGCCGGATGGTTCGCGCCTGGCGTTCGTGCTGTCCAAGGACGGCAACCCGGACATCTACGTGATGAACATGGCCTCGCGCCAACTTAGCCGTGTTACCAGCGGCCCGGGCATCAACACCGAACCGTTCTGGGGTAAGGATGGTTCGACCATCTACTTCACCTCCGACCGTGGCGGCAAGCCGCAAGTCTACAAAACCAGCGTCAACGGCGGCGGCGCCGAACGTGTGACCTTTATTGGTAACTACAACGCTGCACCCAAGCTTTCAGCTGATGAAAAGACGTTGGTGATGATTCACCGTCAGGATGGTTTCACTAATTTCCGGGTTGCGGCCCAGGATTTGCAGCGCGGAACCGTAAAAATCCTTACAGATACCAACCTTGATGAGTCAGCCACTGTTGCGCCCAACGGCACCATGGTAATCTACGCCACCCGCCAGCAGGGCCGGGGAGTCTTGATGCTCGTGTCCATTAATGGACGCGTAAGGCTCCCGCTTCCTACCGCACAAGGCGAAGTCAGAGAACCGTCCTGGTCCCCTTACCTGAACTGACGCGGCGCTACAAAAAGAAGTACTTAACACACTGGGGTTCATTAGGAGTTTCACGATGGAAATGCTGAAGTTTGGTAAGTTTGCTGCTCTGGCTCTGGCTCTGTCCGTAGCCGTTGGTTGCTCGTCTAAAGGCGGCGACAATGCCGGTGAAGGCGCAGCTGTTGATCCAAACGCTGGTTACGGCGCTAACACTGGTGCAGTTGACGGCTCCCTGAGCGAAGAAGCTGCTCTGCGCGCTATCACCACTTTCTACTTCGAATACGACAGTTCGGACCTGAAGCCAGAAGCCATGCGCGCTCTGGACGTTCACGCGAAGGACCTGAAAGCTAACGGCGCTCGCGTTGTTCTGGAAGGTAACACCGACGAACGTGGTACTCGTGAGTACAACATGGCACTGGGCGAGCGTCGTGCGAAAGCCGTTCAGCGCTACCTGGTACTGCAAGGTGTTGCTCCAGGCCAACTGGAACTCGTTTCCTACGGTAAAGAGCGTCCAGTTGCTACTGGCCACGACGAGCAGTCCTGGGCTCAAAACCGTCGCGTCGAACTGCGTAAGTAATTCGTCATGCGAACGTGCCGTCGTGCTCTAACTGTATTGGCTCTCAGCCTGGCACCGCTTGCGGTGTGGGCTGCGGTTCCTGTGGAAGATAGCAACTCTGGCTATAACAATAGCGGGAGCAGCTATCCGCCAGCGGGTTATGGCACGAACGGCGCCTATGCCGGGGGCGCGGCTACGGCCGCGCCTTCGGCACAGGGCGAGCTGTTCAATCAGCTGCAACGCATGCAGGATCAATTGTCGCAGCAACAAGGCACGATTGAAGTTCTGCAGAATCAAGTGAACCAGCTGAAGCAAGAAGGCCTGGAGCGATACCAGGATCTTGATCGACGCATTGGAGCCGGCGTTACACCTGCCGCCACTCCTGATAATTCTTCTGCCGGTGGCGCGCCCAGTGCCGCCGTCGGTGGTGCAGCAGCAGGGGCCGCGGCTGCCAGCCAAGCCCCTGCCGCGAGCAGCGAACCGGGTGATCCGGCGAAGGAAAAGCTGTATTACGACGCAGCCTTCGACCTGATCAAAGCCAAGGATTTCGATAAAGCCAGCCAGGCTTTTACCGCATTCCTGCGCAAATACCCGAACAGCCAGTACGCGGGCAACGCCCAGTACTGGTTGGGTGAGGTGAACCTGGCCAAGGGCGACCTGCAAGGTGCAGGTCAGGCCTTTGCCAAGGTCAGCCAACTGTACCCCAAGCACGCCAAGGTGCCGGATTCGCTGTACAAGCTCGCTGACGTAGAACGCCGCCTGGGTCATACCGACAAGGTCAAAGGCATTCTGCAGCAGGTGGTGGCCCAGTATCCGGGTACCTCCGCTGCGCAGTTGGCCCAACGGGACCTGCAACGCATGTAAGCGGTTGCAACCCGTTTAGAAGAAACCCGCGCCCTGCGCGGGTTTTTTCGTTAGAATCCACGCCCTTTTATGAAACACGCTTTTTGGGGTTTACGCGTTGGCGGAACTCCTTGAAGTGCCTGACGGAGGCGGACAGCCTGTTTAGCTGTTACGCCCGTGGCGACTATGCAAGACACATTACGTATCACCGAAGTTTTTTACTCGTTGCAGGGTGAAACGCGCACTGCTGGGCTGCCCACTGTATTTGTGCGCCTCACCGGTTGCCCGCTGCGTTGCCAGTACTGCGACAGCGCCTACGCCTTCAGCGGCGGCACCGTGCGTACCCTTGAAGACATTCTCGAGCAAGTAGCCGGTTACCGGCCGCGTTATGTCTGCGTCACCGGTGGCGAGCCACTGGCGCAACCTAACGCCATTCCCTTGCTCAAGCAGTTGTGTGATGCCGGTTATGAGGTGTCCCTGGAAACCAGCGGCGCCCTGGATATTGCTGCGGTCGACCCTCGCGTCAGCCGGGTCGTCGACCTGAAGACCCCGGGTTCCAAGGAAGCACACCGCAACCGCTACGAGAACATCGAACTGCTGACGCCCAACGATCAGGTCAAGTTCGTCATCTGTTCCCGTGAAGACTACGACTGGGCGACCTCCAAGCTGATCCAGTATGGCCTGGACCGACGCGCCGGCGAGGTGCTGTTTTCCCCAAGCCACCATGACCTGAACGCCCGCGACCTGGCCGACTGGGTCGTCGCAGACAATCTGCCGGTGCGCCTGCAGCTGCAACTGCACAAGTACTTGTGGAACGACGAGCCGGGGCGCTGACATGACGGATCAAAAGCGTGCGGTCATCCTGCTGTCCGGCGGCCTCGACTCCGCCACCGTGGTCGCCATGGCCCGTGCCGAAGGCTACAGCTGCTACACCATGAGCTTCGACTATGGCCAGCGCCACCGCGCCGAACTCGACGCCGCCGCCCGCGTCGCCCGTGACCTGGGCGTGGTGGAGCACAAGGTGATTGGCCTGAACCTCGACGGCATTGGCGGCTCGGCGTTGACCGACAGCTCCATTGATGTACCGCAAGGCCCCAGCGAAGGCATCCCGGTGACGTACGTGCCGGCGCGCAACACCGTGTTCCTGTCCCTGGCCCTCGGCTGGGCCGAAGTGCTCAATGCCCGCGACATCTTCATCGGCGTCAATGCCCTGGACTATGCCGGTTACCCGGACTGCCGTCCCGAGTACGTCGAGTCGTTCGAACGCATGGCCAACCTGGCGACCAGGGCCGGCGTAGAGGGGCAGGGCTTTCGTATCCTGGCGCCGCTGCAGAACCGCAGCAATGCCGATATCGTGAAGACTGGCGTAGGACTTGGCGTTGATTACTCGCTGACTGTTTCCTGCTATCAGGCGGACAATGACGGCCGCGCTTGTGGGAAATGCGACAGCTGCCGACTGCGTGCTGAAGGCTTCCAGGCGGCCGGAATTGCTGACCCAACGCGTTATTTCTGATTTATTTCAAATAAGGTGTTGAATAATCCTTAGAAATCAGTATTATACGCGCCACCACACAGCGGGTCGTTAGCTCAGTTGGTAGAGCAGTTGGCTTTTAACCAATTGGTCGTAGGTTCGAATCCCACACGACCCACCATTTTTGGCGGTTTAGAAAATCCGGAAGGCCCACGCAAGTGAGGATTTCCGGGTTTTTTTTTGCCCAGCGAAAGGCCGGTCACTCTCGGGCAGAGAGTGATCGGCCTTTTTGTTAACTCTAGCCAAAGCGCCCGGTTATATAGTCCTCGGTCTGCTTCATCTTCGGCGTAGTAAAGATCTGGTCCGTCTTGCCATGCTCAATCAGTTCGCCCATGAACATGAACGCCGTGCTGTCAGACACGCGGGCGGCCTGCTGCATGTTGTGGGTCACGATGATCACTGTGTAGTGCTCTTTCAGCTCAGTGATCAATTGCTCGATGCGCCCGGTGGAAATCGGATCGAGCGCCGAGGTCGGCTCATCCAGCAGCAATACCTGCGGCCGCAGTGCAATGGTGCGTGCGATGCACAGGCGCTGTTGCTGCCCGCCTGACAGGCTCTGGGCGCTTTGCTTGAGTTTGTCTTTCACCTCGTCCCACAGGGCGCCACCGCGCAGGGCCTGCTCGACACGGTCATCCATTTCCCGACGTGTCAGTTTTTCATGGTGGCGTACGGCATAGGCGATGTTGTCGTAGATCGACATCGGAAAAGGCACGGGCTTTTGGAAGACCATTCCGACGTGGCTGCGCAGGCGGTTCATCGAGTAGCCCGGGGCGAGGATGTTTTCGCCGTTCAGCAGCACCTCACCGCGCGCTTCCTGCTTCGGGTACATCGAGTAGATGCGGTTGAACACACGCAGCAAGGTCGACTTTCCGCAGCCCGAGGGGCCGATGATCGCGGTGATGCGTTTTTCCGGAATATCGATGTCGATGGATTTCAGTGAGCGTTGGTTGTTGTAGAAAAACTCCAACCCACGGACACGGATTTTGGTTTTTTCAGGATCAAGGCGGGTCGATTGCATCAGTGGGACCTATTGCGCAAAAGAATCAGGCGAGACAGCAAGCTCAGCACCAGTACGAACATCGTCAGTACCAGCGCGCCCGCCCAGGCCAGGGAGTGCCAGTCATCGAAGGGGCTCATGGCGTACTGGAAAATTACCACTGGCACGCTGGCAATCGGCTTGAGCAGGTTGCTGCTCCAGAACTGGTTGCCGAAGGCGGTGAACAGCAGCGGGGCGGTTTCCCCGGTAATCCGGGCCAGCGCCAGCAGGATGCCGGTCACCACCCCGGCCTTCGCCGCTCTCAATACAATCTGCAACGTCAGCTTCCATTGCGGTACGCCCAAGGCCAGCGCGGCCTCGCGCATGGTGGAAGGTTGCAGCTGAAGCATTTCGTCCGTCGTCCTCACCACTACCGGAATCACCAGCAGGGCCAATGCCAACGCACCGGCAATCGCGGAAAAGCCCACCTGGTGATTGGTCAGCAGGTTCAGTGGCAGGATCACGCCGGTGTAGATGAACAAGCCCAGTACGATGGAAGGTGCGGACAACAGAATGTCGTTGATGAAACGAACCGTAGTCCCCAGGCGCGAGTGGCGTGCGAATTCCGCCAGCCAGATGCCCGCCATCAGCCCGATGGGTGTGCCGATCAGCAGGGCAATCCCCGACATCAGCGCGCTGCCATAAAAGGCGTTGGCCAGCCCGCCGTCTGTTCCGGGGGGCGGTGTCATCTCGGTAAACAGGCGCAGGTTGAGCGCCTGAAAGCCGTTGATGATGGTGGTCAGCAGGATCCAGGCGAGCCAAAGCAGGCCAAAGGCTGTCGCGCCACAGCTCAGCAGCATGGCCACGCGGTTCTTGAAGGCACGCTTGCGGTACAGGCGTTCGTTGCTGTTCATAGGCCCTCCTTGCGGGACAGGCGCATCAGCATCAGCCGCGCCAGTGCCAGCACCACAAAGGTCACGATGAACAGCAGGAAGCCCAGTGCAATCAGCGCCGAACGGTGCAGGTCGGTATAGGCCTCGCTGAATTCGTTGGCGATGACCGACGCGATGGAGCTGCTGGGCATCAGCAATGAGGCCGAGAACTGTTGGGCGTTACCTAGTACGAACGTGACCGCCATGGTTTCCCCCAGGGCGCGACCGAGGCCGAGGAACACCCCGCCGACTACAGCAGAGCGGGTGTAGGGCAGGACGATGTCCCACACCACTTCCCACGTCGTACTCCCCAATGCGTAGGCCGACTCTTTCAACTGAGTCGGCACGCTGCGAAAAACTTCATGCATCACCGAGGTAATGAACGGCGTAATCATGATCGCCAGTACGATGCCGGCGGTCAGCATCCCGATGCCCAGCGGCGGCCCCTGGAACAGCGAGCCAATAAGCGGCAGTGCACCCAGGTAATCGTTGATCCAGGGCGACAAGTGTTCGGCCATAAAGGGCCCGAAAACAAACAATCCCCACATGCCATAGATGATCGAGGGGATGCCCGCGAGCAATTCAACGGCAGAGGCCACCGGCATTCTCAGCCAGGGCGGCGCCACTTCGGTCAGGAAAATCGCGATGCCAAAACTCACGGGCACCGCAATCAGCAACGCGAGGAAGGAGGTGACCAGCGTGCCGTAAATCGGCACCAGGGCGCCAAAGTGGTTGTTGACCGCATCCCACTCAGTGCTGGTGATAAAGCCGAAACCGAAGGTTTTGAAGGCCAGGCCACCGCCCCACAATGTCGAGGCGGCAATGCTGGCCAGCAACAGCAAGACGAGCATGGCGGCGCCGAACATTGAGCGTTTGAACCACAGGTCGTTGCGTTGATCGCGGGCGGCGCGGCTGTCACCCGATACGTCGCTCGCGTGAGTCGTCATGGCCAGGGGTTGGACAGTTTCGTTCATATCAGATGTGCTCATCCCCTTGCTCAAACACGTAGTGGCTCGGGCAAGGGGACTATGGGAGGGCGGATCAGTGGGCGAAGTCAGACTTCCAGTAACCTTCGATCCGGGTCACGAGGGAATCAGGCAGCGCTACGTAGTCCAATGCCGCAGCCTGCTGCTGACCTTTTTCCAGCGACCATTTGAAGAAGTTGAAAGCGGCCTGGCTTTGCTCGGCGTTTTTCGGCTGCTTGTACATGATGATCCAGGTGGTCGCCGTGATCGGCCACGCGTTCTCGCCCGGGGCGTTGGTCATGATCAGGTTGAAGTCTTTGGCGTCGGCCCAGTCGGCGGTATCCGCAGCCGCCTGGAAGGCCTTGGCGTTGGGCTCGACAAACTTGCCCGACGCGTTCTTCAACTGGGCGTAGGTCATTTTGTTCTGCAGGGCGTAGGCGTATTCAACAAAGCCGATGGAGTTCTTGATCTGCTTCACGTAGGCCGAAACACCTTCATTGCCCTTGCCGCCCACACCGACTGGCCACGGCACGGTGGTGCCGAAACCGATCTTGGTCTTCCAGCTGTCACTGACTTTGGCGAGGTAGTTGGTGAAGTTGTACGAGGTGCCCGAGCCGTCCGAGCGGTGAACCACGGTAATGTTCGCGCCCGGCAGCTTCAGGCCAGGGTTGAGTGCGGCAATCGCCGGGTCGTTCCAGGCCTTGATGTCGCCCAGGAAGATTTTCGCCAAAACATCGCCATCGAGTTTCAACTGGCCAGCCGCAACGCCTTCAACGTTCATCACCGGCACGATGCCGCCGATCACGCTTGGGAATTGGCCCAGGCCGCCGGCCTTCAGTTCATCCGCCGACAACGGCGCGTCGGAGGCGCCGAAGTCTACGGTTGCCGCCTTGATCTGGGCGATACCGCCGCCGGAACCGATGGACTGGTAGTTGATCCGGTCACTGGCGCTTTTGCTGTATTCCTGGGACCACTTGGACAGTACCGGGTAGACGAAACTGGAGCCTGCGCCCGTGACGTCAGTGGCGTGAGCGACACCACTCAGGCACAGGGCAGTGAACAACACTGACAGACTCTTTTTGGTCAGCAACATCACGACGACACCTCAAAGTAAGGGGGTAAGTGGAAGGGTCCACCTGTCTAAGACGTGACGATTTAATTCCCGGGATGTTTCTGTTTGATGACGGTTTGGCTTTATGAAGAAACATTTAGAAATATCTGTAGGAGGCCTCAAAAGAGAGAGTTTGAGGCCTCCTACCGATCAACCGTGGCTGCGCACCAGGATCGATTCGTCAATCTGCGCGATTGACGTCACCCCGGTCAGCGTCATCGCCACGCGCATTTCCTTGGCGAAGATATCCAGCAGGTTCTCCACCCCGCGTTGCCCGTCAGCGGCCAGCGCGTAAGCCTGCGCACGGCCCAGCAGCACGCCTTTGGCCCCAAGGGCAAGCATGCGCACCACGTCCAGCCCCGAGCGTACGCCGGAGTCCACCAACACCGTCAGATCGCTGCCCACGGCTTGTGCGATAGGTGCGAGCGCCTTGGCCGTCGACAGCACACCATCCAGTTGCCGGCCGCCATGGTTGGAGACGACGATGCCATCGGCTCCGAAGCTCACCGCATCCTTGGCATCCTGCGGGTCGAGGATGCCTTTGATGATCATCGGGCCTTTCCAGAACTCGCGAATCCACTCCAGGTCTTTCCAGCTGATGGAAGGGTCGAAGTTGTTGGCCAGCCAGCCGATGTAGTCCTTCAACTGGGTGGGCTTGCCCAGGTACTTGGAGATGTTGCCCAGGTCGTGGGGGCGGCCCATCAGGCCGACATCGAAGGCCCAGGCCGGTTTGGTCATGGCCTGCAGGATTTGGCGTTGCGGCCCGTAGGCGCCGGACATCCCCGAATGGGCGTCGCGATAACGCGCGCCGGGGGTGGGCATGTCGACGGTGAACACGAGGTTCTTCACCCCGGCGGCCTGGGCCCGCTCCAGGGCGTTTTTCATGAAGCCGCGGTCTTTCAAAACATACAGTTGAAACCAGATGGACTGCGGGCTCTGGGACGCCACTTCTTCAATCGGGCACACAGAAACGGTCGACAGGCAAAACGGAATGCCCTTGTTCGCTGCCGCCTTTGCCGCCTGGACTTCACCGCGCCGGGCAAACATGCCGGTCAGCCCCACTGGGCTGAGGACCACCGGCATCGCCAGCGGCTGGTCGAACAGGGTGGTTTCAAGGCTCAGGCTTTCGACGTTGCGCAGGATGCGCTGGCGCAGGCTGATATCCGACAGGTCCGAGCTGTTGGCGCGCAGGGTGTGTTCGGCGTAGGCACCGCCGTCGATGTAGTCGAACAGGAAACGCGGCAGTTTGCGGCGAGCGGCTTCGCGGTAATCCGATGCGGACGAAATGATCATGAACAGTGATGCCCCGAGTGAAGAAAACGGTGGGGTGAGGATAGACAAAGGCCTTTCATGGTAAAAACAACTTTTCCAACTTGAATCAAGTCGTAAATGGAATACTCATGAACCTTCGCACGTTGCTGGCTTTTGTCGAAGTGGTACGCCAGGGCAGCTTCTCACAGGCGGCCGAGGTTGTTTCGCTCACCCAGTCTACCGTCAGTAAGGCAGTGAAGACCCTGGAAGATGAATTGGGCACGCCGCTGTTCAATCGCATCGGCCACAAGAGCGAGCTGACGGCTGCCGGCGAAATTGCCTACCGTCGCGCCTTGGTGTTGCTGGCCGAACGCAGTGACCTGGTGGCCGAGATCAATGACTTGCTGGGGCTCAAGCGCGGTGTATTGCGCATCGGTTTGCCGCCGGTAGGCAGTGGCGTGTTGTTTGCGGCGATGTTCGCCCTGTACCGGCAGCGTTATCCAGAGATCGAGATCGAGCTGATCGAGCACGGCAGCAAGAAGCTGGGCGAATGCCTGGAGGCGGGTGAGGTGGACCTGGCGGCCTTGCTGGTACCGGTGGCCGGCGAATTTGAATATCAGGATGTGCGCGTCGAACCGCTGATGGTGGTCATGCCGATCGACCATCCATTGGCCGGGTGTAAAAGCGTCGACTTTTCCGACCTCGCCGACTCACCTTTCATACTGTTCGAAGCCGGGTTTGCGCTTAACCGGATTATTCTCACCGCCTGCGAGCGCAGAGGCGTAGTCCCGCGCATCACCGCCCGCAGCGCCCAGATCGACTTTATCGTCGACCTGGTTGCCGCAGGCCTGGGCGTCGCGTTTTTGCCGAGCATGCTGGCTTACAAACACCTGCACGCCGGCATTGCCCTGATTCAGTTGGACGAGCCCGAGACCGATTGGCACATCGCCCTGGCCTGGCGACGACAGGCGCACTTGCCGCCGGCAGCACGGGCCTGGCTGGACCTGGCCCTGGAGATGGGCAATGTGCCGGACGAGACCTGATGCTTATTCGGCGGGGCTTTCGCCTTGCTGGATGAAGTACTGACAGATCAGCCGATCTTCTCGCAGGCAGTGCTCGCTGGCGGGAAAACCCGTGGCTTCGGAAAAGAACCCGGCCATGGCCCGGCACACACATTGTTCGTCGCGCACCACGCTGCCCACCGGGCAGGTGAAGTTGCGCACCATCACACCGCCATCCTGAACCACTGCCTCGGTGCTGGCGCCCAGGGAGTCGGCTGCGGCCATGGCGGCGCGCAGACCGCTGTCGAAGTCCCGCGGGTTGGCCAGGCCGGCGCTTTGCGCCAATTGGCGGCCGGTCTGTTCCAACACATCGCCCAACTCATCGGCGGCGTAGCGGTCCTTGAGCACGGCGAGCAGGTTAGTCAACAGAATCTGATAGGCCGTGGAGGTGACATCTTCACTGCCGGGCGCCGCCTCGAACACCACCGGCGGTTTGCCCACGGTATTCGGTGGGCGGACCTTGCTGCGGCGTACCAGGCCTTCGGATTCCAGTTGCTTGAGCTGCACGATGATCGCGTTGCGGGTGACGGCGAGGTGCTCGCAAAGCTGCACCACGGTCAGTGGCTCGCGTTGCAGAAGGTTGAGGATGTCGCTTTTGGTGCTCACGGCAGGCTGGGTTCGCTGGCTGGTTTGAGGGCCGAGTATACCTTCAACCGTTTGGAATGCAGGACCAAAAACAATAATGACAAAAGTTATTGTCGTAATTGTTTTTTGTCGATTAGAATCCGCCGGGATCACCCACCACCCTGCAGGTCACACCATGAAAAAAACCATTTACGTGCTCTTGGCAGTGCCTTTTGCGCTGGCATTGATCGCCAGCGCCGCGGCACAAGAGGCACCGGCCCAGCCAGCCACCCCAACCCAACTGGTCGACGCCCTTAACGGCGTGTTTGGCCAACACGCGGGTGCACGCGCCGTGCACGCCAAGGGCGTGGTGCTGGAAGGCCAGTTCACCCCAAGCCCGTCGGCGGCCTCCATCAGCAAGGCGGTGCATTTGCAGGCGAGCGCAGTGCCGGTGACGGTGCGCTTTTCCAACTTTGCCGGGATCCCGGACATTCCCGACAACCACGCCCTGGCCAGCCCGCGTGGCCTGGCGATTCGCTTTGCGCTGCCCGGCGGTGGTTCCACCGACATCGTCGCTCACTCGTTCAACGGCTTCCCATCGCCCACCGCCGATGACTTTCGCGACCTGCTGATCGCCCTCGGCACCAGTGGTCCTGACGCACCCAAGCCAACCCCGCTGGACGGCTACCTGGCCAGCCATCCCGTGGCCAAGGCATTCCTGACGGCACCCAAGCCGGCGCCGGAAAGTTTCGCCACGCTGCCCTACTATGGGGTGAATACCTTCAGGTTCATCAACGACGCGGGCAAGGTGACGTTCGGGCGCTACCAGTTCCTGCCGGTCAGCGGTGCCCATTACCTGGCGGATGCAAAGGCAGCCAAGGCGAAACCGGACTACCTGAGCGAAGAAATCCTGCAACGCCTCGCCAAGGCCCCGGCACGTTTCAAGTTGGTGGTTCAGGTGGCCGAACCCGGGGACAAGCTGGACGATCCCTCCACTGCCTGGCCGAACAGCCGGCCTGTGGTGGAACTGGGCACCGTCGAAATCACCCGTGCCGTCGCCGATAACGTGGCGGCACAAAAAAGCCTGATGTTCCTGCCCAACAACGTCCCGGCAGGCATCGAGCCGCAAGACCCGATGATCAACGCACGTTCGGCCGCCTACCCGGTGTCCTTCGGGCGTCGGCAGTAAGCGATCAATAACAAGAGGAAACCCTGATGAGCCTGATACCGAACAACTCGCTGATAACCGAGACCCCTGAAGAAGGGCGCCAACTGGCGATCAAGATGGCCCGCCTGGTGATCAAGGCCACGCAGCCCGACGAAGCCGTGCGCAACCGGCTGCGCGATGTGTACGCCAACGATGCGGCGATGCTGATCAGCATCGGCCAGGTGGTGGCGACTGAGTTTGCGACCATCGCAGCGGCCAACAAATACTGGACGCGCTGACGCCGGTGAAGGTGCGGCCCAAGGCTGCACCTTCGTTAAAACCCATCAGTCACATTCGGGTTTCAAGGTCTGAACAAGTACCGTAAAAACCGCCGAAGTCTTTGAAATCAGAAGGATTGTAGGACAATTTTCAGCATGAAAAACTCTTCATAATTCGCTCGCCCGAAGATTGGTAGCTTCCACGTGCTGCCCAATAATTCGAGTTCTAATAATGAATAAAAAACTCTTCAAGAGCGCTTTGGCGCTGTCGGTTTCGCTTGCCTCCACTTCCCTGTTTGCCGGTGGTTTCGCCCTCAATGAACAAAGCATCAGTTCAATGGGCACCGGTTACGCCGGGCGTTCTTCCTCTGCCGACGACGCCAGCACGGTGTTCGGCAACCCGGCCGGCATGTCTCGCCTCAAGCACAATGAAGTGAGCATCGGGGCGACCTACCTGGATGCCAAATCGAACATCAAGGACGCCAGTTCCTCTCAAGGTGGCGCGGACAACCCCGGCACCAACAAAGGCGACATGGTCCCCGGCATCGCCATACCGATGGGCTACCTGGTGACGCCGATTGATGAACACTGGGCGTTCGGCCTGGGGATCTACGCGCCGTTCGGCCTGGTGACCGACTATGAACACAGCTTCCAGGGCAATGGCTTTGGTAACAAAAGCAAGGTTCAAGTCATCACGGTCCAGCCAACGGTCAGCTACGCCTTCAACGACAAGGTTTCGGTGGGCTTCGGTCCAACGTTCAACCGGATCAGTGGCGAGCTGGATTCCAAGGTCCCGGCATTTGGCCTGGGCACTGAAAACGTGAAGGTCAAGGGCGACGACACCGCCACCGGTTTCAACGCCGGTATCCTGGTGCAGCCGATTGAAAGCACGCGCATCGGTGTGACCTACCACTCGCAGGTTGTGTATCACCTGTCGGGCAACACCAACGCCTCAGGCGTTCTCTCTAACCTGTTGGATGGCGGCCCGCAGCGGTATGACGCCAAGCTGGATGTCACCACTCCGTCGTCCGTGGACTTCTCGGTTACCCATAAACTCAACGATGACTGGACCTTGTACGTCGGCAGCACCTACACCCGCTGGAGCCAGTTGAAGAAGATCACGATCAATAACAGTGGCGTCTCCGACCTCGCCACCGAGCTGGCCGGCCTGAACTCCATCACCGAAGAACAGCACTGGCATGACACCTGGTCTCACGCCATCGGCCTGTCGTACCAGTTGAACAAGCAATTGGTGCTGCGGACCGGCTTCTCGGTGGATCAGACCCCTACCAACAACACCGACCGTTCCGTACGTATTCCTACGGGCGATCGCACGGTATTCAGCCTGGGTGCCGGCTGGACGCCAGTCGATAACCTGACCTTCGACGTCGCTTACTCCTACCTGAAGGAAGAACCGATCAAGGTCCGCGACAATAATCCGCAGTTGGCACTGACCTACGACGCCAAGTATGAAAACAGCGCCAACGGCTTTGGCGGTTCGGTAACTTACCGCTTCTGATGCACCGAAAGAGGGCGGAGAGTCATTTTTCTGACATGGCTCTTTGCTAGCAATTGTATCAATCGTGCTATTAAACCCTCCCTGTCTTGGCTAAATTAGGCGCAATCCAGTTCAAGACAGGGATCGTCATGACTACGCTTTCGCCCATCAGCTCCGCCATTGCCCTTATCAATCGGCCGGCCGTTACGCCGCCAGCGACGCTGACGCCAGAAAGGGACGCCACGGTCGTGCGGCCCTCCTCGGTGGTCAGCCTCGGTAACGTGGCGGTTGATGTCCAGGCCCAGACCTATTCCCGAAACGGCCAATTGGCCGTCCATGAACCGATCACGGTCTGGGAAAATGATAGCCAGGATGCCGTTACACGGGCGATTGGCGCGAATATCGACTCAACGCCCAGAGCCACCGGGTTCAGCGGCTTGGGCGCTACCCTGATCGCGCAATTCGCCAGGAGCGGTACGGACATTTCGCAGTCGGCGCTCGGCACCGCGTCGTCCAAGATCCAAAGCCCGGCCGAACTCAAGGTTCAGCAGGCCCTGCTGCACAGCGAAGCAGATAACCGGGTCAGCCTTACCGTCAAGACCGCCAGCGGCAAGACTGTCACCTTCAGCCTGGCCAGCCAGCCCGGTGGCCTGGCCGCGCAGGCCAAGGTGGACGGCGGCACCCTCAGCGCCGCCGAGCTCAAGGAAATCGCCAAGTTGGGCGAAGCCTTCCAGGGCGCCATCGACGGCCTGGCTGCCCAGCCGCCGAAACTCGATCTGAGCAAGCTGACGCAGTTTGATTCCAGTGTGTTGTCCTCGGTAGACCTCAGCGGCAAATTGAAAGCGGGGGCTGTTGACGACATCACCCTCGCGTTTCATGCGGACAGCCAGAGCCGTACCACTCGCATGAAAAGCCCGGCGGGAGAGGTGAACCTCTCGGTGGACCTGAAAAACGCCGGCATCCTCGGCAGCGCCAAGCAGCAGGCAATCGCGCTGAAAAGCTACCTGGCCCAGTTCGACAAGGCCCAGGCGCGGGGCAAAGCCGATGCGGACCTGATGGCGATGTTCAAGGATGCGTTTACCGCCATGAACAGCAACTACCCGCAGGGCGTCAAAGCGCCACAGGCGCTGACCCGGAATACGGCGGATCAAGGCCTGTTGACTGGCTTGGCAGATTTCAAGGCCTCCATCCGCCAGACGGCCAGCTCCCCCAACCCGGCGCGCCTTGGGGAAACCGACACGTTTGCCTATACGCTGTCCCAGAAAACCCGTGTGGGCGGCAGTGACATCTCCAATCGCACGATCGATCAGGTCCAGCAATCAAGCCTCAAAGCCAGCTTCCATCGGGACCTCAATGGCGCGAAGCCGCCGGCTTTCGACACCCACCGCGAGTCGCAGAACTACCTCTATGTGCAGGTCGACGACAAGGCCAGCAGCGCGGCGAATATCACCTACAAGGATGGCTTCCTGACCAACGCCTCCGTCGATCAAAGCGCCAGCCAGAACACCCGCACCCAGCGCTACGAGATGGCTAAACTGGTTAAGGACACTCTGGAGCCTAACCAGGCCAGCAGCCGTCGCGACTACCTGATATTGCTGGAATATGCGGCGCGAGAGGGCAAGAGGGTCCAGGGCGCCGATGAAACCATCCTGAAGGAAGCGCTGGCAACCCTGCATCAGGGCGTGTTGCTGCAAGACGATCCTGGCGCGTTGCCGCGCTAAACCGGACGTTGTAAAAAAGGGAAACCCCCGCGTGGGTTTCCCTTTTTTATGCTTCGCCGAATCCCAGATTAGGCTTTTGAATCCATTCGATATTCTGTAGCCTTGCGCAGCTTCACCGTGCTTGATGAACACAATCACTTCGTCCGGCGGCGCCCGAAAGGCTCCAGAGCCGGTGGTACACTCGACTTTCGCGCAACTGCGCCTGCAGGTCTTGCGAACATGACGCAAATTTCCGAACGCCTTCTGGTCCAAGCCCACCTCGACGCCAAGCAGCCCACGGTGCTGAGCGCCGAAGAAGAGGCGGGCTACCGTGCCGCCATCGCCGCCGAGCTCAAGGCTCAGGACGCGGTGCTGGTGGCTCACTTCTACTGCGACCCGGTGATTCAGGCTTTGGCCGAAGAAACCGGTGGCTGTGTCTCCGACTCCCTGGAAATGGCCCGCTTCGGCGCGGCGCATCCGGCCAAGACTGTGCTGGTGGCTGGCGTGCGTTTCATGGGCGAGACCGCGAAGATCCTCACGCCGGAAAAACGCATCCTGATGCCGACCCTGGAAGCTACGTGCTCCCTGGACCTTGGTTGCCCGGTGGATGAGTTTTCGGCGTTCTGTGATCAGCATCCCGAGCGCACGGTGGTGGTGTATGCCAACACCTCGGCGGCGGTGAAAGCCCGGGCTGATTGGGTGGTGACCTCCAGTTGTGCGCTGGAGATCGTTGAAAGCCTGATGGATAACGGTGAGACGATTATCTGGGGGCCGGACAAGCATCTGGGCACCTATATCCAGCGTCAGACCGGCGCGGACATGCTGCTGTGGGACGGTGCGTGCATCGTTCACGAGGAGTTCAAGTCCAAGCAGTTGGAGGACATGAAGGCGCTGTACCCGGACGCTGCGATCCTGGTGCACCCGGAGTCGCCGACGTCGGTGATTGAGTTGGCGGATGCGGTGGGGTCTACCAGTCAGTTGATTGCGGCGGCGCAGCGGTTGCCGAACAAGACGTTCATTGTGGCGACCGACCGGGGGATCTTCTACAAGATGCAGCAGTTGTGTCCGGACAAGGTTTTTGTCGAGGCGCCGACGGCTGGGAACGGGGCGGCGTGTCGCAGTTGTGCGCATTGCCCGTGGATGGCGATGAATACCCTTGAGCGCACGCTGCAGTGTTTGCGTGAGGGGAGTAATGAGATTTTTGTTGAGCCTTCGGTGATTCCTCAGGCTGTTAGACCGCTTAAGCGGATGCTGGATTTTACTCAGGCTGCGCGGTTGAGGTTGGCTGGGAACGCTTGATCTGGGTTGTGTACATATCCGTTTCTTCGGTAACGGCGGCTATGGGTTCCGCTCTTACAGCGGCTCACTTTGGAAAAGCCCCAAAGTAAGCAAAGGGCTCTGCCCCGCCTGTCGGCACCTCGCCTAGGCTCGGTGTTCCCTCACTCCGGCATTGCTCCGCGGGCCGCCGCGACGGGGCGTCCCTGCCCCGTCGCGGCTAAACCGGCGTCCTGCCGGTTTACCCGCTCCTCAATCCCTGCGTTCGGCCTCGGGCTGAGTGGGGCAGTCAGAGCCATCAAGATCAAAATCTACAGCACAGCGGCCTACAGGCCGGCTTGAGTCGTAGAAGCCAGATCAAAAGCCAAAGCGAAAGCCAAAGCTGA
>NZ_AHHC01000038.1:0-34561 GCF_000242655.1 Pseudomonas sp. PAMC 25886 | reverse complement strand
CGGGTTATGAGCCCGACGAGCTACCAGACTGCTCCATCCCGCGTCTGTGTGGCGGCATTCTACAGAGCAACGGCAGGGTGTCAACCGTTAATCGGCTGATGGGTCAAATAAGTGCGAATAAGCGTCAAATTGTCACGCACGAGCGGTAAGTGCGCGATTGGGAAAGGTTTTTTGTCAGACAATCGAAAAGGGCGCTAAAACAGACAGGCACAAAAAAGGCCACTCTTTCGAGTAGCCTTTTTTGATGTTTGGTTGCGGGAGCCGGATTTGAACCGACGACCTTCGGGTTATGAGCCCGACGAGCTACCAGACTGCTCCATCCCGCGTCTGTGTGTCGGCATTCTACAGAGGAACGCGGGTGTGTCAACCGCTGATTCAAAGAAAAGCGCTTGTGGTTCAATCGGTTAGCTCTCCAAGGCGACCCCTTGATAGGCCGCGGGGCCAGTCTGGCCGAGGCTTTCAGCTCTATTGGGGGGTGGTTTTCGATTGAGAAAATGAATTCATCTGCGAATTTTCCTACCACTTAGGCGGAAGATTCAAACTACTGGTGCTATATACAGGTGTGAGTGAGATACTGCCCACCTGTTCGTTTTCTGCCCAGAACCACTGCCTTATATATGACGCAGCGCAAAATCATCCACGTCGACTGTGATTGCTTCTACGCCGCCATCGAGATGCGCGACGACCCAACCCTGGCGCAAAAGCCTCTGGCGGTGGGCGGCTCGGCAGACCGTCGCGGAGTGATCGCCACCTGCAACTATGAAGCCCGGGCCTACGGGGTGCGCTCGGCCATGTCGTCCCGGCACGCCTTGAAGCTGTGCCCGGACTTGACCATCGTCAAGCCGCGCATGGACGCCTATAAAGAAGCGTCGAAGGAAATCCAGACGATCTTTCGCGACTACACCGACCTGATCGAGCCGTTGTCCCTGGACGAAGCCTACCTGGACGTCTCCGACAGCCCGCATTTCGGCGGCAGCGCCACGCGCATTGCCCAGGACATTCGTCGGCGGGTCTCCAACCAGTTGCACATCACCGTTTCTGCGGGCGTGGCGCCGAACAAGTTCCTCGCCAAGATCGCCAGCGACTGGAAAAAGCCCAACGGATTGTTTGTGATTACCCCGGATCAGGTCGAAGACTTTGTCTCGGCACTCCCGGTAAAAAAGCTCCACGGCGTGGGCAAGGTCACCGCCGACAAACTGGCGCGTCTGGGGATTGAGGATTGTCTGCAACTGCGGGAGTGGAACAAGCTGGCGCTGGTGCGTGAATTTGGCAGCTTCGGCGAGCGTCTTTGGAGCCTGGCCCGTGGGATTGATGACCGTGTGGTGCAGAACGACAGCCGCCGGCAGTCCATCAGCGTGGAAAATACCTACGATGTGGATCTACCGGATCTGCCCAGTTGCCTGGAAAAATTGCCTGAACTGATGGAAACCCTGGCCGGGCGCATGGCGCGCATCGACAGCAGCTACCGGGCGGGCAAGCCGTTCGTCAAAGTGAAATTTCACGACTTTACCCAGACAACCCTGGAGCAGGCCGGGGCAGGGCGGGACCTGGAGAGTTACCGGCAGTTGCTGACCCAGGCGTTCAATCGTGGCGGCAAGCCGGTACGATTGCTGGGGATCGGCGTGCGATTGCTGGATTTGAGCAGCGGCAACGAGCAGCTCCAATTCCCCTGGTAGAAACCGAAAACCAAATGTGGGAGCGAGCAAGCCCGCTTCCACATTTAAAGGCTTCAGCGTGCCTCAGGATCCGCCACCAGACGCCCCGCGTCCTTGGTCAAGGCCTGCAGGAATTCCTGCTGTAGCTCAGGATCATTGCGGGTCAGCTCGATGAGGCTTTGTTCCAGCTCGCTGGCTTCCTCTTCCAGGCCCAGCTCCGACAGGCGCTTGACCCGGTGCACCCACTCGCTGACCTCGTCGTCTTCCAGGTCGTCGTAGATCAACCCGTGAGCTTCGAGCAATTTGCCCCGCAGGGTGCTGCTGATAGCCAGGGATGAGTCCGAGTGCACGTCGTCCTGGGCATCTTCAACGCTGATCTTCAGGGTGCTGATGCGGTTCAGGTCCTGCTCGGCAAACGGGCTGTCCAACAGGTTCAGGCGCAGTACGCCATTGCGGTCGGTGGTCAGCTCATGGGTTTGCTTGCCGGCGGTCACCTGCACCGGGCGCTCGCTCCAGGGCAGGCTCGAATACTCCACGCGCTTGTCGCGCTGGACTTCATCGATACCCGCCAGGTTCTGTTGCGCACGGCCGTTGGACTGCACGTTCATGAACGGGTTGACCCCATCCACGCCGTAGCTGAGCCAATCGCGGGTCATGCTGGCAGGCAGGTTGCCCAGGGCAAAGATATTCGCCACGTTGGCGCCGACGCCCGCCACCAGCGCGACCGCGCCAAGGGGCATCTCATAGAGTTTGCGCCAGGGCTGGTAGGGCGTGTAACGGTCGTAACGACGGGTGACTTCGAATTCGGTGACCTCAAAGGTCTTTTGCTCATGAATGCGAACCCGGCGTTGCGGCAGCTCCAGCACTTTGGGCTCGCCTACATCGATCTGCAGGCTGTGATCGAGCAATTTGCGCTCGATACGTTCCTCGTGCTCGCTGCGTTGCGACATCTGGTTGGCGCAGCCGCTGACCAGCAGGGCGCCACATAACGTGGCGCCCCCCAGGGCTATGGTGTTTCGCTTGAACATGACGACTCTTGATCTGGGTTTCAGCGACGAATACGCGCCTGAAGGAAAGACAGCACGTCAGCCACCGGCAACGGTTGGGCTTCGGCTTCGGTCCGGCTCTTGTATTCCAGATTGCCATCGGCCAGGCCGCGGTCACTGACCACGATCCGGTGCGGGATGCCAATCAGTTCCATGTCGGCGAACTTGATGCCCGGGCTGGTCTTCTTGTCCCGGTCATCCAGCAACACTTCAAAACCGGCAGCCGTCAGTTCGGCATACAGCTTGTCGGTGGCTTCGCGCACTTGCTCGGTTTCGTAGCGCAGCGGTACCAGGGCGACCTGGAACGGCGCCAGGGCGTCACTCCAGATGATCCCTTTCTCGTCGTTGTTCTGCTCGATGGCAGCCGCAACCACGCGGGAAACACCAATGCCGTAGCAGCCCATTTCCAGGGTGATCGGCTTGCCGTTCTCGCCCAGCACTTCGCACTTCATCGCCTTGCTGTACTTGTTGCCCAGCTGGAAGATGTGCCCGACTTCGATGCCGCGCTTGATTTCCAGGGTGCCCTTGCCGTCCGGGCTCGGGTCGCCTGCAACCACGTTGCGCAGGTCGGCCACGGTCGGAACCGGCAGGTCGCGTTCCCAGTTCACGCCGAAGTAGTGCTTGTCATCGATGTTGGCACCGATGCCGAAGTCGCTCATCAGCTCCACGGAACGGTCGATGATGATCGGCAGCGGCAGGTTCAGCGGGCCCAGGGAACCGGCGCCGGCGCCAATGGCGTCGCGCAGTTCGGAGTCGGTGGCCATCACCAGCGGGCTGGCAACGCCTGGCTGCTGGGCGGCCTTGATTTCGTTGAGTTCGTGGTCGCCACGGATCACCAGGGCGATCAGTTTGCCTTCTTCCTCGGCGCGCACGATCAGGGTCTTGATGGTCTTTTCAATCGGCAGATTGAATTTCTCCACCAGGGCCGCGATGGTCTTGGTCTCAGGCGTATCCACCAGGCGCAGCTCTTCGCTTGGTGCCGGACGGGAGGTTTCCCGTGGCACGGCTTCGGCTTTCTCGATGTTCGCCGCGTAGTCGGAGCCGTTGCTGAACACGATATCGTCTTCGCCGGATTCGGCCAGTACGTGGAACTCGTGGGAGCCGGCGCCGCCGATGGAGCCGTTGTCCGCTTCAACCGGGCGGAACTTCAGGCCCAGGCGGGTGAACACGTTGCAGTAGGCGGTGTGCATGCGGTCGTAGGTGACCTGCAGGGACGCCTGGTCAGCGTGGAACGAATAGGCGTCCTTCATGATGAATTCACGGCCGCGCATCAAACCGAAGCGTGGGCGGATTTCGTCACGGAACTTGGTCTGGATCTGATACAGGTTGAGGGGCAGCTGTTTGTAGCTGCTCAACTCGTTGCGCATCAGGTCGGTGATCACTTCTTCGTGGGTCGGGCCGGCGCAGAAATCGCGGCCATGACGATCCTTGAAGCGCAGCAATTCAGGGCCGTACTCTTCCCAGCGCCCGGATTCCTGCCACAGCTCAGCCGGTTGGGTGCTCGGCATCAACACTTCCAGAGAGCCGGCGGCGTTCATTTCTTCACGAACGATGGCTTCGACCTTGCGCATCACCTTCAAGCCCATGGGCAGCCAGGTGTACAGGCCCGAGGCCAGTTTGCGGATCATGCCGGCGCGCAGCATCAGCTGGTGGCTGATCACGACCGCGTCGGAAGGCGTTTCTTTCTGTGTGGCGAGCAAATATTGACTGGTGCGCATGGTAGGCCGTTGTCGGTTGCTTGGACTTGAAATGACTTTTGATTGTACGGGCGGTCGCTGCCGGAGTACAGGCATCTGTGGGAGCTGGCTTGCCTGCGATGCAGGCGGCACGGGGTGTCAGTTACACCGCGGTGATGCCATCGCAGGCAAGCCAGCTCCCACATTGACCGCGTACTTTCAGTCTTCTTTGGTGGGGTTCAAGCGAATCCGCCGGCTTTCCTGAAACCAATGCAAGGCAATCAGAATCAGCGTCGGCACACCCAGCAGGCAGGTGATCAGGAAGAAATTGTGGTAACCGAACTTCTCGACCATCACCCCCGAATACCCGCCGATCAAGCGTGGCAGCAGCAACATGATTGAGCTGAGCAGGGCGTATTGGGTAGCGGAGAACTTCAGGTTGGTCAGGCTCGACAAGTACGCAACAAACGCCGAGGTCGCCATGCCCGAACTGAAGTTATCCAGGGAGATGGTGAAAATCAGCATCTGCAGGTCCGGGCCCATGTCGGCGAGCATCACGAACAGCAGGTTGGTACCGGCCGATGCTATACCGCCGATAAACAGGATCGGCAGGATGCCGAAGCGCACGATCAGCAGTCCGCCCATGCCGGCACCCAGCAGGGTCATGATAAGGCCGAACACCTTGCTGACGCCGGCGATCTGGTCCTTGGTAAAACCCTGGTCGATATAGAACACGTTGGCCATGACGCCCATCACCGTGTCCGACATGCGATAGGTGGCAATCAGCCCCAGCAGCAGGAAGGCCTGCCAGCGGTAGCGCAGGATAAAGTCGTTGACCGGCGTGAGCACCGGCGCCAGGCCCCGGCGGCCCATGGTCGACAGGCACAGGGTGGTGAGGATGATATAGAGGATGGCCCGCAGGAACGCGCGGTCTTCCAGCAGCAAGTCCAGCAGGCTGACGCCGTGGAACAGTACGCTGGCGAAGTCTGTGTTGTACAACTGGGTGAACATCGCCGGCACCGACACCAGCAGCACGATCAACACGAACACCGAGACCAATTGGTGCGCAAAACTGTAGCGACCGGCCTGCAACTGGGTGCGAAGTGGCACATTGGGTTCGCGCATGAACAGGGTGGTCAGCAGCGCTGGCACCATCAGCACACCGAACAGTACATACGTGCCGGCCCACGCCGAGTGCTTGTAGTTGAACCCGGTGGAGCCGAAACCTTCAGCGAAAAACAGTGCGCCGGCGGTGGCCAGCAGGGCGGCCACGCGATACCCGGACATATAGCTGGCGGCCAGCGCGGCCTGCTGGCTGTCGCTGGCGATTTCCAGGCGGTAGGCGTCTACGGCGATATCTTGCGTGGCGGAAGCGAAGGCAACGATAACGGCGATGGCGATCAGCCAGGACAGGTGCTTTTGCGGATCGCAGAACCCCATGCCGATCAATCCGAGGATCACCAGCGTCTGGGACAGTACCAGCCAGGAACGACGACGTCCGAGCTTGCCGAGCAGCGGCAGGCGCCATTGGTCGAGCAAGGGCGACCAGACCCACTTGAAGGCATAGGCCAGGCCGATCAGGCTCGCATAACCGATGGTTTCGCGGGCCACACCGGCCTCACGCAACCACACCGAGAGCGTCGAGAACACCAACATGTAAGGCAAGCCGGCAGCAAAGCCGAGCAGCAACAGCACTAACGTCGAGGGGCTGGCATAGGCGGCGAGCGCGGCGCGCCAGGTTTTACGGGGCATGGGCTGGAGTCTGCCTCAGAATTACGCAAATAAAGCGCGCACTCTAACCGCTGTGCTCTACCGGGCGCCAGCCATGACGCTGAATATCAACACGATTGTTCAGGATGCTGACACCTTCGCCGCGCAAACGCGCGCGTTGCTCGTCCCCCGAGGCACTGCCCACCGGCAGACTTATCCGACCGCCGGCACCCAACACGCGGTGCCAGGGCAGTTTGGTGTCTTCTGGCAACTGGCTCAGGGTGCGGCCCACCCAGCGCGCGGCGCGACCCAAACCGGCCAGGTGCGCCAGCTCCCCGTAGCTGATCACGCAGCCTTCGGGCACTTGGGCGAGGGTCAGGTACAGCACGGTGCGGCGCATTTCGGCCGGGCTTTGCGGGGCGTCGGTCGTTTCGTTCACGGTGGGCATGTCCGATGAAAATATCCGTCTATTCGTAGGAAATGTCTGCAAATGTACCGCCTGGCACGGAACTCGATACAAATACCCGAGTCAGTCCTTGCTAAGAAGTTATCCGCCCCGATAATGCCCGTTTTTTCGCCAAACTCGAGCCTCAAATCCGCTTATGTTGTCCAGAACCCTGCTGTGCCTCGCTGTTTTCAGCGCCTCCACGCCGCTGCTCGCCGATACCGTCTGGTTAAAGAACGGTGACCGACTGACCGGCAAGATCAAGGTTTTCGACGGTGGCAAGCTACTGATCCAGACCGACTATGCCGGTGCCATCCCGGTGGACTGGAAGCAGGTCAAGACCCTGGAAAGTGACCAGGAGTTGCTGGTCAAACAGGATGCCTACACCGGTGAGAAGGCCAAGTCCCTGCAGGCGGCCGATGACGGCAAAGTCGTCCTGGCCAACGGCGAGGCGCCGAAGACCGTCGAGCTGGCCAGCATCCAGCAGATCATCAAGCCCAAGCCGGTGATCGAAGACCTGGTGTGGAAGGGCAATGTCGATATGGCGCTGGACTACAAGCGTGCGGAAAAAGACACCAACGACTACGACATCGACTTCAAGACCACTGCCCGCCATGGCCAGTGGCGCCATACCGCCCAAGGCGAATACAACCGCGAATTCCAGGACGACGTGACCACCACCGACAACTGGGCGCTGGAATACGACCTGGACCGCTTCATCACCGAACACTGGTTCTGGCAGGGTCGCTTGACCTACAAGCGTGACAAGGTCGAAGACCTGTCCCGCCAGCGCACCGTGGGTACCGGCCCGGGCTATCAATTCTGGGACGATGAGTTGGGTGCGTTCTCCCTTGGTTCGCTGGTCAACCGCACGGATTACGAATATCAGGACGGCGGCAAGGACAACTTCTACTCGCTGGCCATGAAGTGGAACTACAACCGCTACCTGGTGGGCAAGACCGTCGAATTCTTCACCAATGGCGAGCTGGGCAAACCGTTGGCAGGGCCGTCCGACTATTCCCTGGATGCGGAAATGGGCCTGCGCTACAAAGTCACCGAGTGGGCCTCCCTCAACCTCAAGGCAGAGCGCGACATTATTAGTGGCGACTCGGAGAGTGCGTTGAGCAAGACCCGCTACACCGCCGGGTTCGGCGTGGCCTGGTAAAGCGCTGCCTGGTTAAAGGCGCAACCCGCCGTCCATTTCCAGGATCCGCCCGGTGTAGTAGTCGTTCTCAAAGATATACGCCGCCGAATGGGCAATCTCCTCGGGCCGCCCCATGCGCTTGAGGGGAATGCCCGAGGTCATCTTCTCCAGGGCCTCGGGCTTCATGCCCAGGGTCATCTCCGTCTCGATAAACCCCGGTGCAATGCCCGCCACGCGGATACCGTAACGCGCCAGCTCCTTGGCCCAGGTCACAGTGGCGGCTGCTACACCGGCCTTCGCGGCGGAGTAGTTGGTCTGGCCGACGTTACCGGCGCGGGAGATCGACGAAATGTTGATGATGGTGCCCTGATTCTTCAGCTCCACCATTTTTGCCGCCACTTCGCGGGTGCACAGGAACACCCCGGTGAGGTTGACGTCGATCACCGCCTGCCACTGGGCCAGGCTCATTTTGGTCATCTCGCCGTCCTTGACCTTGAGCAGCAGGCCGTCGCGCAAAATCCCCGCGTTATTGATCAAGCCGTTGATCGCACCAAAGTCGTCGGCGATCTGCGCCACGGTGTGGGTGACCTGCTCTTCATCCGCCACGTTGCACAGATAGGCCCGGGCTTTCACGCCGTGGGCCTGGCAGGCTGCCACGGCCTGGTCGAGTTTTTCCTGATTGAGGTCCACCAACGCCAGGTGTGCACCTTTGGCGGCAAAATACTCGGCCATGGAACGGCCCAAACCCTGGCAACCGCCGGTGATAATGATTACTTTGTCGTTGAGATGCATTCGCAAGTCCTGTGGGCAGAATTAAGCGGCTATCCAAGTTTGTTTTTTGACGAAATTTATCAAAGGAGTCATAAGTTGAGCGCGCACGTTGCCAAGAATGCCCGAGAACTACTGCTCAAGGAATACCGTGGGGCACTCTCCACCTTGTCCAAGGCCATGCCCGGTTTCCCGTTTGGCTCAGTGGTGCCGTACTGCCTGGACGCCGAGGGCCGGCCGCTGATCCTGATCAGCCGGATCGCCCAGCACACCCATAACCTGCAGAAAGATCCCAAGTGCTCCCTGTTGGTAGGTGAGCGTGAGGCGGACGATGTGCAAGCCGTAGGGCGCCTGACCTACCTGGCCGAAGCCGAAAAGCTCGAAGACAGTGCTGCGATTGAAGCCGCCGCCGAGCGTTATTACCGCTACTTCCCGGATTCGGCGAACTACCACAAGGCCCATGATTTTGACTTCTGGGTGCTCAAGCCGGTGCGCCACCGTTACATCGGCGGGTTTGGCGCGATCCACTGGGTCGATAACTTGACCCTGGCCAACCCGTTCGCCGGCAAGGCCGAGCTGAGCATGATCGAGCACATGAACAGCGACCACACCAAGGCCATCGCTCACTACGTCGAGCTGGCTGGGCTACCGACTTCCGAGCCTGCGCAATTGGCCGGTATCGACAGCGAAGGCATGCACCTGCGCATCGGCCAGGCCCTCTATTGGCTGCCCTTTGCAGAGCCTTGCAACACGCCGACACAAGTACGCGAAGCCTTGGTTTTCCTGGCTCACGCCGAGGTCTGGCCGAAAAAAGCAGCCGCTGAAGCTTGAATTCACGAAACGGCGACGTCATCTAAGGTGAAGTAGCAAGGCATTCTTGCGTTGAGGAACCATTTGATGCGCCCTTTTTTGTTGCTCTTTTTGTTGTTTCCGGTGCTGGAGCTGTTCGTATTCGTACAAGTCAGCGGGGCAATCGGGTTTTTCCCGGCGCTGCTGCTGATCATTCTCGGCTCGATGCTCGGCGTTCTGGTGCTGCGCGTCGCCGGCCTGGCCACGGCGCTGCGTGCCCGTGAAAGCCTGAATCGCGGCGAACTGCCGGCCCAGACCATGCTGGAAGGCCTGATGATGGCGTTGGCCGGTGGCCTGCTGATCCTCCCGGGTTTCATCAGCGACGTGGTGGGTCTGGTGATGTTGCTGCCGTTCACTCGCAAGCTGCTGGCGGGCAAGATGCGCCAGCGTGCCGAAGAGGCGGCGATCCGCCAGCGCGCCTTTGCCGACGACCTGCAACCCCGCGGCGGCCCTGCTCCGCGCCAGCCCCTGGGGCGTGAAGGTGACGTGATCGAAGGCGAGTTCGAACACCGCGACCCCAAGTAATCCCCTCACTGGCACGGCACCTTCGGGTGCCGTGTGGCTTTTTAAGACGTCCCCGACACAAAAATTTTCATCTCTGCACCCTTGTAATAAGCTTATGCGCCCTTATGTAACGGTCACCGCAAGGTTTCTGGTGGCGACACCAGACAGACTTCCGCGTTTCGCACCGCGAACCGCGACCGGCACCGCCGGAATTTAACTAGCCGGAATTGACACCGGCCGATGAAAAACACAATTAGGAGAGATCGACAATGAGCAAGCTTCGTCCTCTGCATGACCGCGTCGTCATCCGTCGCAGTGAAGAAGAAAAGAAAACCGCTGGCGGTATCGTTCTGCCAGGTTCGGCTGCTGAAAAAGCCAACCACGGTGTGATTCTCGCTGCTGGCCCAGGCAAAACCCTGGAAAACGGTGAAGTACGTGCGCTGGCTGTGAAAGTGGGTGACAAGGTTGTTTTCGGCCCTTACTCCGGCAGCAACACTGTGAAAATCGACGGCGAAGACCTGCTGGTAATGGCTGAGAACGAGATTCTCGCTGTTCTGGAAGGCTGATTTCCCCGCTCATCTTCCCGTTACTACAAAGTATTTAAGGAATATCGATCATGGCTGCTAAAGAAGTTAAATTCGGCGATTCCGCCCGTAAGAAAATGCTCGCCGGTGTCAACGTCCTGGCTGACGCAGTAAAAGCCACCCTGGGCCCTAAAGGCCGCAACGTGATCATCGAGAAGAGCTTCGGCGCTCCGACCATCACCAAGGACGGCGTTTCCGTCGCCAAAGAAATCGAGCTGAAAGATCGCTTCGAAAACATGGGCGCGCAGCTGGTCAAAGACGTTGCCTCCCGTGCCAACGATGACGCAGGCGACGGCACCACCACCGCCACCGTTCTGGCTCAGTCGATCGTCAACGAAGGCCTGAAAGCCGTCGCTGCCGGCATGAACCCGATGGACCTGAAACGCGGCATCGACAAGGCGACCATCGCCATTGTCAAAGAGCTGAAGTCCCTGTCCAAGCCATGCGCTGACACCAAGGCAATCGCTCAGGTCGGCACCATCTCGGCCAACTCCGACAACTCCATCGGCGACATCATTGCCGAAGCCATGGAAAAAGTCGGTAAAGAAGGCGTGATCACCGTTGAAGAAGGCTCGGGCCTGGAAAACGAACTGTCGGTTGTTGAAGGCATGCAGTTCGACCGTGGCTACCTGTCCCCGTACTTCGTCAACAAGCCAGACACCATGACCGCCGAGCTCGACGGCCCGCTGATCCTGCTGGTTGACAAAAAGATCTCCAACATCCGTGAACTGCTGCCAGTTCTGGAAGCTGTTGCCAAAGCCGGCCGCCCACTGCTGATCGTTTCCGAAGACGTTGAAGGCGAAGCCCTGGCGACCCTGGTTGTGAACAACATGCGCGGTATCGTGAAAGTGGTTGCTGTTAAAGCACCTGGTTTCGGCGATCGTCGCAAGGCCATGCTGCAGGACATCGCTGTTCTGACTGGCGGTACCGTTATCTCCGAAGAGATCGGCCTGAGCCTGGAAAGCGCTACCCTGGAACACCTGGGTAATGCCAAGCGCGTCACCGTGACCAAGGAAAACACCACCGTGATCGACGGTGCTGGTGTTGAAGCTGACATCCAGGCACGTGTTACCCAGATCCGCGCTCAAGTGGCTGATACCACTTCCGACTACGACCGTGAAAAACTGCAAGAGCGTCTGGCCAAGCTGTCCGGCGGCGTTGCAGTGATCAAGGTTGGCGCGGGTTCCGAAGTTGAAATGAAAGAGAAGAAAGCCCGCGTTGAAGACGCCCTGCACGCTACCCGTGCAGCCGTTGAAGAAGGCGTGGTACCTGGCGGCGGCGTGGCACTGGTTCGCGCTCTGCAGGCTATCTCCGAGCTGAAAGGCGACAACGCTGACCAGGACGTTGGTATCGCTCTGCTGCGTCGTGCGGTTGAAGCACCTCTGCGCCAGATCGTTGCCAACTCCGGCGACGAGCCAAGCGTAGTCGTCGACAAGGTCAAGCAGGGTTCGGGTAACTTCGGTTACAACGCTGCTACCGGCGAATACGGCGACATGATCGAAATGGGCATCCTGGACCCGGCTAAAGTGACTCGTTCGGCTCTGCAAGCGGCTTCGTCGATTGCCAGCCTGATGATCACCACTGAAGCAATGATCGCCGAGATCAAAGAAGATGCTCCAGCTGGCGGCGGTATGCCAGACATGGGCGGTATGGGTGGCATGGGCGGCATGATGTAAGCCAGCCTTACCCCGATACTGAAAAACCCCGCCTGCAGCGATGCAGGCGGGGTTTTTTTATGCGCGCAGGTCAACTGACGCCGCGACGCCCGAGGAGTTTCTTGAACATGAAACCACGGGCCAGCATCAGGTGCGAGGCGGGCGGCAAAGATGCCACAGGTCCCGGTGCCGCAGTGCCGGATGACGGAGGGACAGGCACGTTTGCGGTTTTTTTGAGGGGCGCCGGTTGGGGCCGCTCCCAATGGCCGGACATGACGACCATGCCCAGCAGTTTGAGGGTGTTGCCGTAGTAGTCATGGTCCCGGATGGACTGGTGTTGCAGGTTGTCCCAGATGTTATTGAGCCACAGCTGATTGTCGGGGCTGATCATTGCGCTGACCCCGAGTGCCGCCACAAAGGCCGGCTCATTCTGCGCTTCATCAATGGTACTGCCGTCGATCCGGTAACCACTGTTGAAGTGACCCGGCTCATCGTGAGTGGTGGCGCGTGCCCAGCGGTTGAAAGTGGTCAAGGTGTACAGCGCGCGAGGGTCACCGTACATCAGGTAATCCAGGCCGATGCGCCACGGGTAACGGGCGGCATTCCACGAGTAGGCTCCGTCGTATTTGCCTTCCACCAGCTCGGGCCGCGCCGGGGTGAGCGAGGTGTCCAGGTGGCTGATAAAGTCCGGCACCAAAGCACTTTTGGCACTGTAGCGCTGCGTAAAGGTGCTAATGATCGAATAGGTCTTGTCGCGAACCGCCTGCCAGCGTTTATCCCCGGTCATGGCGAAAAAGCTGTAGAGGTGCGACTGCATGAAGTCCGAGCTGCGAGTCGTGTACTCCAGCTCTGCATCGCCGTCGGTACCGGCCCAGTCGCCGAGCATCAAATGGTGGGTCCTGGGGTGCACCTCGTGTTTCATGATCGCCGCCATGACCGTGTTGGCCTCGCTGCGATAGTCAATCGTGCCCTGGCTGCCCCATTTCTGGTCGGCCAGCAGCAGGGCGTAGGCGATGTCCAGGTCGCCGTCGGTGGCGCTGACGTCGCCGCGAAAGGCGTCAGTGGAGTCGCCGCATCCCTCGACCTGGTTCCAGGCCATCAAGCCGGGATCGGACGCTGCCGGGTGATCCTGGAAGTAGCGCACCATGGCGTCGAAGGTCTTTTGCGCGTCGTCATCGTAGTCCGCCATCATCACCGTGAGCAGCATGCCGTAACCATGGGCCTCGGACACCGTGATCGTGCCGGGCGCAGTGCCACCGCCCACCGGTTTGTGGTCGGCGTTGACCTTGACGAAAACCCGGCCGCTGCCGCATTCGCTCGACAGATACACCGCCTTCCAGTCCTTGTAGAACGTGACCAGTTGCTGATCCATGATCGCCTGGGACTGGCGATTGGGCAGGATGGTGCCGGGGTAATAGGGCGCGTGGACACTCTGGGCCGCGAGGCTGCCTGACCATGAACCGGCGGCCATGCACAGTGACAACACCAGCGTAGGCAGATGCCGTTTAAGGTGACGCATGAAATGACTCTCCAACCTGATCCAAAGGGCATGGACTCAGGATGGCGCGTGCGATCCTGAATCAGGTCGCGAGGTTAGCGGCAGCGGGGAGGTTCCACTGTCACAGGCTGTAACAGCCTAACCCGGGCGCAGCGCCAGGGTCAGGGTCAGGCGTGCACCGCCCAACGGGCTGCGGGTGATCGACAGTTCCCCACGGTGCCAATGGCTGGCGCGTTTGGCCAGCGCCAGGCCCAGGCCAAACCCACTGGGCTCGTCGCCGCCCATGGCCAGGCGCACGAAGGGCTCGAAGATCTTTTCGCGGTTTTCCGGCAGCACCCCGGGGCCGTCATCGTCCACATGCAGCACCAGCTGCTGGCCTTGGGATGAAGCGCTGACATTCACCCGTTCGCGGGCGTAGGTGATGGCGTTGCTCAGCAGGTTACGCACGATCAAATGCAGCAGGGCGCGATCACCGATCAGCTCCAGGTCGGCCGGGTCGGTGTCCAGGGTCAGCAAGCGATGGTGCCCGTCCAGCAGGGCGAACTCCTGTTGTAGCCAGTCATGGATATTGATCGGCTCATGCTGCAGGTCGCTGGGCGCATCGGCCAGCCGGGCAAAGGCGAGGCTGGCGCGAACCAGCGACTCCAACTCTTCGATGTCGGTTTGCAGGCGCTCCTGCAGGCGGGTGCGGGTGTCGGGGTCGGCACTTTTGCTCAGCAGCGCCAGGGCAAACCGCATCCGCGCCAGGGGCGTGCGCAGTTCGTGGGACACCGCCTGCGAGACCTCCCGGTGCCGCTCGCCCATCGACGTGATGTCCTGGGCATGCTGGCGCAAGGTCTGCTGCAACGGTGCCCATTCCTGGCTCATCGCCGGCAGCAGCGTGTTCGGCGTGCGGGCGAGGGTAGCAATGCTGGCGTTGAGGGTGTTGAGGTCGTGGGTGTACTTGCGCCGGGCACGCAACACGATCCAGAGAAACAGCACCACCGGCAGGCCGGCGACACAGGCGGTCACCCAATACACCGGATATTGCAGCAGGTCCTTCACTTCGGCGGTTCCCCACATGGGGCCGAATTGAATCACCGTGTCGTCGTCCAGCGGGAAGTAGGTGACGTCCTCATCACTGTTCTGCGCGGGCTGATGGTGGTCGAGCATGACCAGGGCTTCCGGCGGCAGCTCAATATCATCTTTTTTCACCAGGCTGACGGGGTACTGAAAGCGGGCTTGCAGCGCCTCGATATGCGCCTCCCGCTGTTCGGCGGGCAAGGCCTTGAGTTGTTCGGCCACCAGATAACCCGGGCCGGCCATCAAGCGCAGAAAACTGTAGTCGCCGACAAACACTGCTGCGTTCGTGCACAGCCACAACAGATAGAAGGTGAGGGCCGCCCAACTGGTGCCGGCGGCGATGGCCATCCACGGGCGCACTTTAGACAGCATGCTGGCTCCCCGTCGGGATTTCGACGAACAGGTAACCCTGCGCCGTGATGGTCTGGATGGTCACGGGGCACTCAAGGCTCATCAGTTTTTTGCGCAAGCGCGACACCCGCATGTCAATTGAACGATTCAGGCCGTCGTACTCCAGGCCACGCAGGCGCTGGAGCAGTTTTTCCCGGGTGAGCAATACGCCGCAATGGCGGGCGAAGATGGCGAGCAACTCGAATTCGGCCACCGAAAACTGCAAGGGCGCCTCGCCAAGCCAGGCGAAGTGGTTGTTCAGGTCCAGCCGAAACGTGCCCCACTGATAGTAGCTGCGGGGTGCCTGGGGATGGCGGCGCAGCAGCGAGCGGATTCTCGCCAACAACAACAGCGGGTCGATCGGCTTGACCACGTAGTCGTCGGCCCCGGCGGCAAACCCCACCAATTGTTCAGCGTTCTCGTCCAGGGCGGTCATCATCAGGATCAGCCCGGGGTAATGGTCGCGAATCTGTCGGCACAGGGTAAAACCGTCGATGCCCGGCAGCATCACGTCGAGGATCAACAAGGCCGGCTGCTCATCACGGATGCGTTGGGCAGCGCGGTCGCCACGGTGTTCTACCGCCACGGTAAACCCCTCGGCGCGCAGGAACTCGGCGGTGAGCGCCGCCAGGGGCAGGTCGTCTTCGATCAGCAGCAGGGTATCGGACATGGCTCAGCGGGATCATTGCCAAAAAAGTGCGCAGAGTGTTGCGCCCTTGCCCCCGGCAAGGCAAGGGGGGGGCATCAAGCGGTTGCGGCGGGGCGGTACAGCAAAAAGTAATACGCGCCCAAGCAAATCAGCCAGCTGAAAATCGCCGTCCACACGTTATGGGAAAGAAAGTGCGCGCCTTGCATGGTGCGGCTCACCGAAAGCACCGTGCCCAGCCCCAGCGCAAATATAAACGCCCAGCGCGCCATTCTTGGCCGGCGATCCCGCAGGGCAAAAAACAACGCAAACAAGGCAAACCCGGTCGCCGCATGCCCACCCGGCCAGCAACGGCCCGGCTTGTCGGTAGGCGGCCTGGGGCTAAGCAGTTCGCTGTAAGTCTCCTGGCCGCCAAACTCCTTGACGCTCCACGGGCATTGCACCGCGGTTACCGTCTTCAAGGGTGAGACAAACGAGGTAGCCAGGCCCAGGGACAGCACCAGGCAGCCCAGCTCCCGACGATAGGGCTTAAGCCGTTCAACAATAAAGGCTCCGGCAAACCCGGCGATCGCCAATACGGAAAACACGATCACCATCTGTTTGGCGCGATCGTGAAGAATGTCTTCGAGAAAAAAACTGTGCCGGCCCACAAAGCCGCCTTCGGCAGCGTTGTAGAACAGTTTGGCCACGTCCATGTCCAGCGATGTCAGCTCCAGCAACAGCATGACCACCGCCAAGACGGCTGGCACGCCGAGACCGAGCCAAAAGTTGAGGGGTTTGGAAACCGGGCGAACAGCGATTGCGTGCATGGTGAACTCAGATTCTAAAAAAAGCCCCGGGCAGACCTGGCCGGGGCGTTTCGGTTAGCGTGCGCTCACCTGGGGGACCTCGTCCTTGGGCGCCCTCCAGCTCAGCAACTGTTGTTTGTAGCCGTAACTGGCGCCCTGGTAGTAGGTAATGGCTCGCTGGATCAACGGGTCATCGCTGCCAACACGGGACTCATGGCTGTCACCCAGCGCCTGGTCGTGGCGGCGCAGGCCCTGGCGTGGGCTGAGGATCGCGAGGTCATTACCGTCGAACAAACCCAGGTACTGGTAATTGCCGACCACTACCCGTGGCGGCAGCGGGTTGTCTTGCAGCAGGTTGCGGCCAAAAAACGTCGACTCGTAGCTCAGGTTCAACAAGCCCAGCAGCGTCGGCGCGAGGTCGATCTGGCTGGCCAGCTTCGCGTTCTCGGCGGCATCAATCAGCTTGGGCGCATAGATGAACAGCGGGATCTGGTAATTGACCATGGGCAGGTCTTCCTTGCCCGCGCTGCCTGCCGTGTGGTCGGCGACGAAGATAAAGATGGTGTTGTCGAACCAGGGCTTCTGGCGCGCCGCCTCCAGGAACTGGCCGATGGCGTAGTCGGTGTACTTCACCGCGCCATTGCGCCCGTCGCCGGATTTGATATCAACGCGGCCTGCCGGGTAGGTATAAGGGCGGTGGTTGGAGGTAGTCATCAGCTGCAGCAGGAACGGTTGCTGCTTGGCATAGTCTTCGTCGGCCAGTTTCAGCGTCTGTTTATAGAGGTCTTCGTCGGCCATGCCCCAGGCGTTTTTGAAGCTGATTTCCGCTTCGGGCACGCTGCTCTGGTCGACCACCCGGTAACCATTGCCGCTGAAAAACGCGTTCATGTTGTCGAAGTAGCCACGGCCGCCGTAGACAAACACGCTGTCATAGCCGATGGCGTTGAGCTGCTGGCCCAGGCTCCCGAAGCCGCTCTCCCGGCCGATGCGCTTGACGATGGAGCGTCCCGGCGTCGGCGGAATGGCCAGGGTGATGGCTTCCAGGCCACGGTCGGTGCGGGTACCGGTGGCGTAGAAGTTATTGAAGTACAGGCTTTGCTTGCGCAGCGCGTCGAGGTTGGGCGTGAGGTTATTCGGGTCGCCGTTGCTGCCCATGTACTTGGCGCTGAAGCTTTCGATGGTCACCAGCACGATATTGGGTTTGCGCAGCGTGCCCGGGTTGGTAATGGCGCGGCGGATATCCAGTGGATCAGTGCCGATAAACCGTGCGTTCGGCTCGCTGAGTTCGGCGCGCAACTGCTTGGCGACCACATCCGCCGGGAGGCTCTTGTAGAACTGGTTATAGTCCAGCTCGTTATTACGGAAGGCGGCGAAGAACTGATACGGGCCGTTGCTCGCCAGTTCATTGTTGTAGGCGTTACCGCCCTGGCTGCGCGGGCTGTCCTGGTTGATCAATTGCAGGCTCAGGCCGGCCACCACCCACAAACCGAGTGCGTTGAGCAGGCGCTTGCGCATCGCCGGCAACGGCGCATTCATCGCCGCGTTGAACGGTTTACGCAAGGCCACGCTCAGTACGATGGCCATCACCGCCAGCAGGCTCAGCAGCTTGCCGATCGGATAGGACTCCAGCAGGTTGTTCAGCACCTCTTTGGAGTAAACCAGGTAATCCACGGCAATAAAGTTGAAGCGCACGCCGAACTCGTCCCAGAACAACCATTCGGCCACGCTGGTGAAGAGCATGGCGAACAGGCTGACGGTGAGTACGGCTTGCAGGAACCAGCGATGGCCCCGGCGACGCCACAACCCCGGCGGGCACAGCAGCAGGTACAGGCCCAAAGGCAGCGCAGCATAGGCGAGGAAGCCGAGGTCGTAGAGCAGGCCTACGCCAAATACCGGCAGCAGGTTACCGCTTACTTCGTCCAGGTGGGTTACCAGCAGCAGGAGGCGGGTCAGTAGAAAAACAACCAGCCAGGCACCGGTCACCAACAGCAAATAGCGCATTGGCGCCGTTTTTGGAAAACCCATGTCAATGTTCCTTATTTTCGATGGGCGCGATCTTCGCGCTGACACTGTAGTCAGGTTGTGAACCTATAGTGAAAAACTCGTTAAGTCCTGCAATCGGTTGAAAACAGTAATTGACACGGCCTTCAGCCCTAGCCGTGAGCCATACTTGGCCTTAAGCTGCGCGAGCCAACACGGCCGTTACCGCGTACGGAGACACTGCCCATGCGAATTTTATTGGTTGAAGACAACCGCGATATTCTGGCCAACCTGGCCGATTACCTGGGGCTGAAGGGCTACACCGTAGACTGTGCGCAGGACGGTTTGTCGGGCTTGCACCTGGCTGCAACCGAACATTACGACCTGATCGTGCTCGACATCATGCTGCCCGGCATTGATGGCTATACCCTGTGCAAACGCCTGCGTGAAGACGCGCGGCGCGACACGCCGGTGATCATGCTCACCGCCCGTGACCAACTGGATGACCGGCTGCAGGGCTTCAAGTCTGGCGCCGATGACTACCTGCTCAAGCCGTTTGCGCTGTCGGAATTGGCCGCACGCATCGAAGCGGTGCTGCGCCGTGCCCAGGGCGGCGGTCGCCGTGCCTTGCAAGTCGGTGACCTGAGTTACGACCTCGACACCCTGGAAGTCACCCGCGAAGGGCGCCTGCTCAAGCTCAACCCGGTCGGCCTGAAGCTGCTGGCGGTGCTGATGCAAAAAAGCCCTCACGTGTTGCGCCGCGAAATTCTCGAAGAAGCCCTGTGGGGCGATGACTGCCCGGACAGCGACAGCTTGCGCAGCCATGTCCATCAACTGCGTCAGGTGATTGATAAACCCTTCGCCAAACCGTTGCTGCAAACGGTGCACGGTGTGGGTTATCGCCTGGCCGAGGGTCGTGATGGAGTTTAAGCAAAGCCTTGCCCAGCGGATCATCATTGCCTTCGCCTTGATGAGCGCGCTGGTGGCGGGGGCCTTCGCCATGGGCATCGTCGCCACGGTGCACCTGGTGGAAGAAAAACTCATTTCGGCAGGCCTTGGCGGTGACTTGCAACGCCTGCTGCTGATGGACAGCGTCGAGGACTGGAGCCACCGTCCCGAGCCGGACCAGCTGTTCTACTTCAGCGGCGGCCCCGGCGATTTCGAGCTGCCCAAAGACTTGCGCCACCTGGACGCTGGTTTTCACGAGGTATTCCGCGAGCAGCTTTCCTACCACGCGATGGTCGAAATCGTCGACGGTCGCCGCTATGTCCTGCTGCAAGACCAGAGCGATTTCGAAGAGCGCGAGCGCGTGCTGTTTGCCGTGGTACTGGTGGGGTTTGTGCTTAGCCTGGCGCTGGCGGTGTTCCTCGGTTGGGTGCTGGCGCGCAAGGTCATGGCACCGGTGGTGCGCCTGGCTCGCCAGGTGCGCCATCGTGACCAGTTACTCGGCCTGGCGCCGCCCCTGGCCCCGGACTATGCCGCGGATGAGGTCGGTGAACTGGCGGTGGCCTTCGACGCGACCCTGGGCCGCTTGCGCCAGGCGTTGTCCCGGGAGCAGCTGTTTACCAGCGACGTCAGCCACGAGTTGCGCACCCCGCTGATGGTGCTCGCCAGTTCCTGCGAACTGTTGCTGGAGAACCCGGCGATTGATCAGCGCGGCCGCAAGCAGGTTGAGCGCATTGCGCGGGCCTGTGAGGAAATGCGCGAACTGGTACAGACCTTCCTGATGCTGGCCCGTGCCCAGCGCGAAGAGGCGGGCATGTCGCCCCAGGCCAACCTGGCGCAGGTGGCCGACGACCTGCTGGGGATCTGGCGTGAGCCGATCGAGCGCAAGGGCCTTGAGCTGATTTATCAGCCCGGGGCACCACTGGATACCCGCTATAACGCGACCTTCCTGCATGCGGTGATGGGCAACCTGCTGCGCAATGCACTGCATTACACCGAGCAAGGCTTTATCCGCCTCACCCTGGAGCCGAGTGGCTTTGTGGTGGAAGACTCCGGCGTGGGAATTCCCGAGGACAAGCGCGAAGCGATGTTCGAGCCGTTTGTGCGCGGCAGTGAAAAGCGCGGTGAAGGCCTGGGCCTGGGTTTGTCGCTGGTCCAGCGCATCTGCGAGAACCAGGGCTGGAGCGTCAGCCTCAGTACCATGGAGCCCAACGGTTGCCGTTTTCACGTCGAGTTGAGTCAGGTCAAACCCTGATGCCTGCCCTGCCGCTACCCTGCGGCAGACTCCTCGATTTTCGCCGAAGATGGCACCATGCCACGACTTGTATCTGCAAAGTTTTGTAATGTATACGATTCGACAGGACAAGTTTTTCACAATGTGTTGACCTGTTGATCACAGGATTCTGCTTAAGGTTGTAGGCATCAGTAACTGGAGACCCGTTGATGCCTACTCCGATCAAGCTCGAATTTTCCGAAAAGTACGACGATCAGCACGCGCAGAATTATTTGCTCAAACATCAGGACAATCTGGCTCGCCGGTTGTCCCACAAACGCGACGAGCAATTGGCGCGTGGTGCGCTGGCCATGGCCGGTGAGCCTGGCCTGGTGCTGGACTTGCCGTGTGGGGCCGGGCGTTTCTGGCCATTACTGGCAGAAAAGCCCAACCGCGTGATCATTGGCGCCGACAATTCAGCGTCGATGTTGAAGATCGCCACCGTCGCTCAACCGGCGGATGTGGTGAAACGGGTACGCCCCTTGCAGACGTCTGCCTTTGATATTGATTTGCCCGACAACGCAGTCGACAGCATTTTCTGCATGCGCTTGATGCACCACATTGGTGACCCCGAGCACAGGCTGGCAATACTGCGCGAATTTCAGCGTGTTACCCGCGACAGCGTGATTATCTCGTTGTGGGTGGACGGCAACTTCAAGGCGTGGAAACGCAAGCGTGCCGAAGTGCGGCGTCGCAAGAAAGGTGAGCAGGAAGGTTACCAAAATCGGTTCGTGTTACCGGCTGCTACTGTTGAGGCAGAGTTTGAACAGGCCGGTTTCCGTGTTCAGGAATCTCTGGACTTCATACCGCTCTACGCCATGTGGCGAGTGTATGTATTGCGCAAGAGGTAACAGGATGGCTGTCGAGTGTTTAGCAGGTAGTGAAGTAGCTCCCGAAGAGCGATTTGATTATTTCTGGCGCCAGCAGGGTGAGTGGGTCGAGGAACCCAATCGTCGTCGTGGCGGTGAAAGTGGTGTGCAACGGGTTGTGGGCACCAATGGTCGTTTGCTCTACAGCAAGCGCCAGACCGGCCATATCTACCGCAGTTGGCTCCATCCTTTTGGACGCCCCACTGTTTTACGTGAGCGCGATGCCCTCAAGGGCCTGCGTTTGCTGGATGTACGCGTGCCGGAACTGGTGTTCTGCGAAGCCCGCCGCGACCCTGAGCACCAATGGAAAGCGTTGTTGGTGACGGCGTCGCTGGACGGTTTCGACGAGATCGAAAACTGGTACGCCGCCGGTGGTCGCGAGCAGTATGGCGAGTTGGTGCATGAGCGCCTGCTCAAGGAACTGGCCGGTACCCTGGCGCGGATGCACAAGGGCCGTTGGCAGCATGGTTGCCTGTATATCAAGCATATCTTTGTGCGGGTGACGGGCGAGGGTGATGCGGCCAAGGTAGAAGTGGCGCTGCTGGACTTCGAGAAGTGCCGCCAGCGGTTGACCGCGTTTCGGGCGGCTCGGCACGACATGTTGCAGTTGCGTCGCCATTCGTCGTGGAATTCTACGGACTGGAAAAAACTCAGCTACTTTTACGAGACGGCGTTTGGCAGCGCTATCAAAGGTTTAACGTAATGAAGCTAGAAATTGCACGAGGTTTGTTTCTGTTGGGGGCGTTGGGCATAGCTGCCCTGGCCCTGGCTGCCTGGGAGCAGCCCCGGACACAAGTCCTCAGTGCGGTGCAGGGTGTCGGGCAGCAGTGCCCGATGCCGCGGATCGCCAAGGTCGGTGTCACGGCCAAGCCTGATCATGAGTTGTTGTTATTCATGTTCGGGATGTCCCAAGGGATGAGGCCACAAAGTTGAAGAGATTGAAGCCCAAATAAAAGGCCTCGCTGGTTCGAGGCCTTTTATTTGGGCTTGGGTTTTTGGGGATTGGGTGTATATCCGTTTCTTCGGTAACGGCCGCTATGGGTTCCGCTCTTACAGCGGCTCACTTTGGAAAAGCCCCAAAGTAAGCAAAGGGCTCTGCCCCGCCTGTCGGCACCTCGCTTAGGCTCGGTGTTCCCTCACTCCGGCATTGCTCCGCGGGCCGCCGCGACGGGGCGTTCCTGCCCCGTCGCGGCTAAACCGGCGTCCTGCCGGTTTACCCGCTCCTCAATCCCTGCGTTCGGCCTCGGGCTGAATGGGGCAGTCAGATCAAGATCAAAAGCAAGAGCACAGCGGCCTACAGGCCGGCTTGAGTGGTAGAAGCCAGATCAAAAGCGAAAGCCAAAGCGAAAACCAAATCTGAAACTGATGCAGCTCTGCTTTTCTGTGGGAGCTGGCTTGCCTGCGATGCAGACAACTCGGTTTTTCAGGTACACCCAGGCGATGCCATCGCAGGCAAGCCAGCTCCTACAGTGGACCGTGCCCGCTTTAGATTTTGATTTTGCCTTTGCTTCACACCACTCAAGCCGGCCTGTAGGCCGCTGTGCTGTTGATCTGCTGTTGATCTTGATCTTAGGCGCCCCGTTAAACCACGCTGGCCGAACGCAGGTAGTACGGAGCGGGTAAACCGGCAGGACGCCGGTTTAGCCGCGACGGGGCAGGGACGCCCCGTCGCGGCGGCCCGCGGAGTAATGCCGGAGAGAGGGCACACCGAGCCTAGGCGAGGTGCCGAGTGGTGGGGCAAGAGCCCTTTTGGTTACTTTTGGGGCTCTTTTCCAAAAGTGACCCGCTGTAAGAGCGGAACCCATATCAGCCCTGACCGCAGCAACGGATATACCCCCGATCAAACCAGATGCAGATGGTTATCCCAAAGCCCCGCCGGCAACTCCAGCGGCTTACCCACCAACGGCACCTGCCGACAATCATAAAACCGGCAACGCCCCTGACCGGAAGTCACCACAAACCCATCCGCCACCGCGCCCACCCCGGCACAGTCCGGCAACGGCCCGTCCAGCAGCAACTCAGCGCTGTCCATGTTCCAGATAAAGAACCGGTTTCCCCGGGGCGCCGTCAGCGCCACCAGTCGCAACTCACTGTGCACCGCCACACTGGCCGTGTAATGCCCCATGGCCTGCAACTGCTCATCCGCCACCGGAAACGCCACAAACGCCTGCCCCGGCCGCTTGATCGCCAGCAACTCCGAGCGCTCATGAGACGCCCCCATAAACTGCTGCCCGGCGAGGATCGTACCGTCGCTGGCAATCCCCATGTGCCGCACGCTGTTCATCTGCTGGCCCAGGGTCTCCTTGCTCAACAGTGCCCCGTCGCGCTGCATCAGGACCAGGCTCGGCTCCATGGCATTCAGGTTCATCTCGACCCGGCTCTCGGCCTCGGTACGAATCCCGCCGTTAGCCACCACCAGCGTCTCGCCGTCAGGCATCCACGACACCTGATGCGGCCCGATCCCATGGGTAGAAATCTCGCCGGTGTGCACCAACCGCTCACCCTCAAACCGATACACGCCCAGCAAGCCGCGACCCGGGTCGGAGGTGTCGTTCTCCGTGGCATACAGCCACTCGCCGTCCTTGTGAACCACCGCGTGCCCATAGAAGTGGCGATTGGCCTTGGAGGTGATGGTTTGCAGCAGCGCCCCGTCCCGCAAGTCGATCAGGTAGCTCTCGGTGCCCGGCCGACGGGCGACAAACAGCGCAATCGGCAGTGTCGGGTGGTTGATGATGTCGTGGCAACGCTGGCCGACCTGGGTGGCAAACACCTGCTTGCCGTCCAGGTGGAAGCCGACGGCGTAGTGCTTGCCGTCACTGTCATCCCGCGCCGAGAGCAGCAGCGGGCTTTTGCCCTTCTGCTTGAACAGCGTCCAGCCACCCAGGGTGATTGCACTGAGCAGCACGCTGCCGATCGCCAAAGCCTGTCGCCTGAGCATCATCAGTCACCGTCGTTGGCGTTAAAGCCCAGTTGGATGCCCAGCGCCTTGGCCAGTTCGCCTTCGTGCAGGCGGTGGACCACGTTGAGGCTGTCGTAGATATCGTTGAGTTGCTGGCGCCCGGCATCGTCGGCCAGCAGTTCGTTCAGCGAACGCTGGTTGCTGGCGAACAGTTTCAGGGACGCGGCATACGCGGCATCGATCTTGTCAGCCAACGGCTTTTGATCGGCCGGCAACAGGCCGCGCAGGCCTTTGTTGTCGACGCCGACCCAGACGGTCTGGGCGGCAGCCAGGCTGGCCTCCAGGCTTTGCAGGGACGACTGGCTGCGCCACGCATCGGCCTGGAACGGCTGCGGGATGCCCTTGGTCTGGCGGCCCATTGGCGTGCCGAGTTTTTTCTTCAGGGTGTCCAGCGCGGTCACTTGGACCCGCAGCAGGTCAGCGATGGCTTCGTGGGAATCGGCGTAGCGCTGGTTAGGAAACTTGGTCATCTGCGCCAGCATGCCGTCGGTGCTGTTCCAGCTCGAGAGGATTTCTTCGGCCAGCAGTTTCTGGCGCTCGCCAATGGCCACCAGCAGCGGGCAGTAACGGGCTTTTTGCGTCTCGTCCGCGAGGTCAGTCTTGGCGTCGTAGAGGATGTATTCGTAGGCCGACAGGCCCTGCACCACGACGCTGGATTTGGCCAATGCGGCGGCGTCGATCTGCGGTTGGGCGCTCACCAGTTGTTCGACCTGACGGCCCACCAGGTTTTTCTTGTCCGGCCAGAACTGCACCTGCCACGAACGGTTGCCCTCGGCCAGCGGGCCGATCAGCAACGGCTGCAACTCGGCCCAGGCTTTTTGCGCGTGCAGGAAGTCGGCGCGGGCGGTCTCCAGGCTTTCCTTGCCCTGGCAGTAGGCCAGGGCGCTGACGGCCAGTTGGCGGTCGGCTTCAACCCAGCGGCTGTAGGTCGGCAGGATCACTTGCTTGGCGATGGCCGCCGAGGTCACCGCTTGCGGGTCCTGGGGCGAGCACGCACCGAGGGCGAGGGCGGCCAGGCTGGTGAACAACAACTTGGGACGGAACATGTCGAGCTCCCTTCTGTAATTAGGATAAAGCTTATAAAGAATTCAGAAATGCCAGCAACGCAGCGCGCTGTTCGGCATTGAACGACAACACATGCTGCTGCGCCGCCTGGGCTTCTCCGCCGTGCCACAGCACGGCTTCCATCAGGTTGCGGGCGCGGCCGTCATGCAAGAACTGGGTGTGGCCACTCACGGCTTGCGTCAGGCCGATGCCCCACAACGGCGGCGTGCGCCAGTCGCGGCCACCGGCCTTGAATTCGCTGCGGTTGTCGGCCAGGCCGTCGCCCATGTCGTGCAACAGCAAATCGCTGTAGGGGCGAATCACCTGGTTGGCCAATTCAGGTTCGGCGGCGGTGGGCGCCGTGGTGAATTGCGGGGTGTGGCAGCCCTGGCAACCGGCCTGGTAGAACAGGTTTTTCCCGGCCAGCACCTGCGGCGCGTTGACGTCGCGGCGGGCGGGCACGGCCAGGTTGCGGGTGTAGAACAGCACCAGGCGCAGGATGTTATCGCTGACCTCAGGCTCGCCATCCGGGCCATTGCCGTTGGGCGCCTGTTTGCAGGCCACTTGTGCATCGGTGCAGTCATCGAACGGTCTCAGGGACGTGGTGAGGCCCATATCACCAGAGAACGCGTGAACATTTTGTTGATTGAGGTTCGGCTGCCCGGCTTTCCAGCCAAATCGACCGAGGACAGTCTTGTGTTGCGCATCGTCCCAGACCCAATTCGCCCGTCCGACGAGAGCTTCCTTGTCGGCGGTTTTCGGGTCGGTGTTGCGCAGGATGTCGGCGTCTGCAATCGCTTCCAGCAGCCCCAGGCCGATCATCGGCGGTGCAACCCGGGCCGAGAACCGCGTGTCGGGGTGCATCGGGCCGTAACCCAGCTGGGTGATTTGCAGCGCCGGCTTGCGCAGTTCGACCACGGTGCCGTCCTTGAAGCGGACATCGATCGGTGTGTAGTCGACCCGCACCTTGCCTTCCGGCGCGACGCCGGGTACGGCCATGTCCTGCAATTGCCCACCGTAGACCGGCTCGGGGACGACGCCCAGTTGCTCGATGACCTTGGCATAGGGCGGCGCATCGGGAATCGACAGGCGCACCAGCATCGACACCGCGTTGGGCGCATCGGGCAGCGGCGGATGACCTCGGCCGTCCTTGATATGGCAGTTCTGGCAGGCATTGGTATTGAACAGCGGCCCCAACCCGTCGCGGGCGGTGGTGGTGGACGGTGCAATCACCCAGGGGCTGCGGAAGAAACTGTTGCCCACGCTGAAGTCCAGGCGCCGGGTGGGCGACAGGTTGGCCGAAGGCAGCGAGAAGGCGTTCTGGTCGGTCTTCCTCACCGTTGCCGCGCCACCGGCACGTGCTTCGCCCGGCTCCGCTTTCGTGAATCGCGGGGCGTCATCGCAGGCACTCAGGCTCAGGGCCATCAACAGTGCAGACAGGCGAAGGGGCGAACGGGACATCAGTCTTCCTGAACGTAGGCTGAAAATAAGGCCGCAAAGTCTAACAGGGCAGGGCGGATTGAATAAGAGCAATTATCGTTTGGTGGTATCCGATTCATTCCCGCTAGAATGGCTGCACATTTTTCTCTGGAGGTGGCCAATGCAGGCTCTCGACGCTTTGCTCAACCGTGTTTCCGTGCCGCGACTGCTGGACCCGGCACCGACCCAGGAGCAGCGCGACCTGCTGTTCGCCGCCGCCATGCGCGCCCCCGACCACGGGCAACTGCGGCCTTGGCGCTTCCTGACAGTGGAAGGTGCGGCACGTGAGCGCATGGGCACGCTGCTGGCCGAAGCCGCCCGTCTGCAAGACGCCGACGCGCCCCAGGCGTTTATCGACAAGGCACAAAATGGCCCGCTGCGTGCGCCGTTGGTGGTGGTGGTGATTGCCCGCCTGCAAGAACACTTCAAGGTGCCCAAGTCCGAGCAGCGCCTGGCAGCGGCCTGCGCGGCCCACGGGATTCTGCTGGCGGCGTACGCCCAGGGGATCGGCGCGGTGTGGCGCACCGGCGAGTTGTCGTACTCGGCCCACGTCGCCAAAGGTTTGGGTTTGACCGGGGATGAGGAAGTGATTGGCTTCCTCTACCTGGGCACCCCACAAAACCCGCCGCGTACGGCGCCGAAGGAAGACCTGGCGCCGTTCGTGGCCGCCTGGACCGGGGCTTAAACCCGAAACTGATCCATCAGCTTCATCTGTTGGCTGGCCAGGGCATTGAGTTGGCTGCTGATGGCCGCCGACTCAGTGGCCTGGCCGGTCAGGGTTTCGGTCACGGTGCGGATCGCCGAGACGTTGCGGTTGACCTCTTCGGCCACCGCACTCTGCTGCTCGGCGGCGCTGGCGATTTGCAGGTTCATGTCGCTGATTACCGTCACCGCTTCGCTGATCTTGCCCAGCGCTTGCACCGCCTGATGAATCTGCCCGGCATTGTTCTGGGCCTGGTTCTGGCTCGAATGCATGGTCGCCACCACCCCGCGGGTGCCGGTCTGGATGCGTTCGATCACCAGGCGAATCTCCTCCACCGAATCCTGGGTACGCTTGGCCAGGTTGCGCACCTCGTCGGCCACCACCGCAAAACCGCGCCCGCTTTCCCCGGCCCGCGCCGCTTCAATCGCAGCGTTCAGGGCCAGCAGGTTGGTCTGTTCGGCAATGCTGCGGATCACTTCCAGTACCGAGCCGATCTGTTCGCTGTTCACCGCCAGGGCTTCGACTTCGGTCACGGCCTTGCTGACTTCTTCGGCCAGGGTGGTGATGTCGCGGGTGCTGCGTTCAATAATCTGCATGCCTTCACGGGCTGACTGGTCGGCGCCCCGGGCAGCGCTGGCGGCGTTTGATGCGCTGTTGGCCACGTCGTGGGCGGTGGCGCTCATTTCGTTCGAGGCCGTGGCCACCTGGTCGATCTCACGGAACTGCACCTGCATGCCTTCACTGGTCTGGCGCGCGATTTCCGAAGACTGATCAGCGGTGCCACGGGCTTCGGTGATGCTTTGCTTGATCTGCGCGATGGTCGGCTGCAGCTTGTCGAGGAAGCGGTTGAACCAGTTCACCAGTTCGCCGAGCTCATCCTTTTTCCCGTAGGCCAGGCGTTGTGTGAGGTCACCGTCGCCGCTGGCGATTTCCTTGAGCATGGCGGCCACGCTGTTGATCGGCCGGGTCACGCCGGTGGCCGTCAGCCAGATCAGCAGCAGGCCCAGCAAGCCGGCGGCTGCGCCCACCAGCAACGCCTTGACGGTGCCACTGGCCTGGGCCTTGTCGAGTACGGTCTGGAGTTTGTGGGCATCCGCCAGCAGCACTTCCTTGGGCAGTTTGATGACGATGCCCCAGGATTTGGCGTCGGCAATCGGCTTGACCGGGTACACCGCGCGGATCGTGCCGTCTTCCTCGCGGATCTTGCGGGTATCGTTGGCCAACAGTTGCACAATCTCCTTGCCTTCGGCACCGAGGGTGTCGATCAGGTTCTTGCCGACTTTGGCGGGTTCGCCGCTGTAGCCGGCGATCAGGCCCGTGCTGGAGAGAATCTCCAGGTGCCCGGCACCGTCGAACAGCTCTTTTTGCGCCGCATCGGTCGCGGCTTGCAGGGTGTTGAGGGCAAGGTCGACACCCACCACGCCAATCACTTTGCCGTCGACCAGCAGCGGCAGGGAAATGGTGGTCATCAACACCGGTTTGCCGGCCACCGTGTCTTCATATGGGTCCAGCAGGCAGGTGTTTTTGGTGTCTCGCGGGCAGGTGTACCAGATGTTGTAGGGCGTGCCGCTGAGGTTGAGGGTGGTCTTGGTCAGGTCCTCTTCGACCATCACCGTGTTCAGGCCCTCACCCCCGGCGCGGCTCCAGTAGCTGGAAAAGCGGCCTTTCTCGTTGGACACACGGGCGGCATCGTTGACGAATTCGCTGTCTTTGCCATCGAGCGCGTTGGGCTCGAACGACAGCCAGATGCCGAGCACCTTGCTGTTGCGGTCGAAGGCGGTTTTCAGGCTGTGGTTGAGTTCTTCACGCAAGGCCCCGGCGTCCAGCGAGCGCTTGCCGGCCAGGGTGCGCAGGTCCTTGATCTGGTCGGCGAGGGCGGTGACTACCAACAGGCTTTCGCCGAAGGTCTTTTGCAGTTGTACGGCTTGTTCGGCGGCCTTGGCCTGCAACAGGTTCTGCACGCTGTCGGTGAGCATTCGCGAGCTTGAGTCGCTGATCAGTTGGTCGTTCTGGTTGGTCTGGTAGAGGTTCATGCCGACCACCAGCGCGATCACCCCCAGCAGGCAGAGACCGGACAACAGCACGATTTTCAAGCGAATGGAGAGGGTGTCGAACATAGGTGTACCCGCGAATGGACTTATTAGTATGCAAGCTCACGCGAGTCCATTCGGCGCTATGCCCGGAACATCGGCTTGGGCCGGCGGTTCATGAGCGGGAGCCGATGAGCGGTAGGCGGGTGTCAGGTGGGTTGCGGGAGGCGTTCCGGCCGTGACCAGATCCACAGGTTGCCCATGCTCATTCCGGCGATGGCCAGGTAGATCGGCCAGCCGTGGTCGAGCATCACCAGCATCAGGCCGGCGCACAGCAACATGCTCACGGTGGCGCTGACCTTGGCGCGGCGGGCGATGATTTTGCCGTTGCGCCAATTGAACAGGATTGGCCCGAACAGCCGATGGTTTTCCAGCCAGGCACTCAGGCGCGGGGAGCTTTTGGTGGCGGCCCAGGCGGCCAGCAGGATGAACTCGGTGGTGGGCAAGCCCGGTACCACAATCGCAATCAAGCCGATGCCCAGGCTGACGTAGGCCAGCAGGCCGAACAGGACGCGGGCGATTTTGGACGAGGATTGGGTTTTGCCGGTCATTTTAGTGGGGCTTGCAGGGTGGAGTGGGTTGCAGATTATAGAGACTGGCACCCGATCAACTGTGGGAGCTGGCTTGCCTGCAAATGCAGACAACTCGGTGCATCAGGTACACCCCGTTGATGCCATCGCAGGCAAGCCAGCTCCCACATTGATTGGGTTTCTACAGAAAAATCAGGCCAGTTCAGGGCTGGTAGCGTACGCCTGTTCCAGCAACACGGTGAAGCGCACGAACGCATCAACCGCGCCTTTTTCCACTTCGGCTTCTTCCTCGGCGCTGAATTCCAGTGCGTCGAGGGTGCGGGTGAAGCTTTTCCAGCCTTCAGCGCGACCGCCTGCCGGTTCGCCCAGGTGACGGGCACCGAAGGTTTCGCTCAAGCCAAGGCCCACGGCACGCTTGATCAGGAACGCGGCGCCCAGCTTGGAGCCTTCGGACACGAACAGCCAGCCCAGCGCTTCGGCCTTGCTCGGGTTGTTCACGGCGCCGGCCACCGGGGCGGGTACTTCGGTGTCCAGGTCGCCCAGGTCCAGTTTGGCCGCTTCGGCACGGCAGCGTTCGGCCAGGTCAGGGACGATCTTGATCAGTTCGGCGTCGTTGTACAGCGCCACCAGTTCCGACTGGAACAGGTACTGCGCGACCACGAAGCGGGCGAAGTTGGCTTGGGTTTCAAACGGGGCGTGGGCTTTCACCAGGGCGTCGAGCTTGGTGTGCGGCTCGTTGGTGATCTGGTTCAGGCGTTGAGAGCGCAGGGTTGGGCGTTCAGCAGTAGAAGAAGCGGTCATGAAGATGTCCTTGAGAGGGGAAGCGTCTGGTTGCCAGGCTGTTATGAACTAGACGAACCAGAAGACGCGTCACAGTAAAAAATCCGCACCCCGGCGGAGATTATATTCCGCCGGGGTGCGGCTCCATGGGTCAGATGTCCCAGATCAGGTTGATCGCAAAGTTGCGGCCCGGCTGGGTCAGGCGGTCCAGGTTGGCCGGGCCGGTGACGCCGGCTTCGCCCACGCTGTCGTAGCTGCGCACGTCATCCCAGTTCCAGTATTTCTTGTCGGTCAGGTTGTACAGGCCACCGTTGATGGTCACGTCGTGGGTGACCTTGTAGAAGCCGGTCAGGTCGACGATGCCGAAGCCCGGGGTCTTGAACGGGCCGTTGGCGCTGTTGCCGTCGGGTGCGAAGAAGGTGGTGCTGTCTACGCGGTCCTGTTTCTTGACCAGGGTCCAGCTGACCAGGGCGCCGTAGTTCTGCTGGTCGTAACCCAGGCCGAACACGCCCTTGAGCGGGTTGACGCTGTTCAGCGGTTCGCCGTTGTCGTCATTGCGCCCGTAGGTGTAGGCAATCGAGCCTTGGGTATACAGGCCCTGCGGTGCGCCAAACGCGTCGAGGTTCAAGCGGCCCTTGGCCTCCACGCCCTTGATGGTGGCGTGCTTGATGTTGTTGGCTTCGAACTGCTGGACGGTGCCACCGGCGACGGAGGCGTCTTCATCGATGAAATCACGGTACTTGTTGTAGTACACCGCCACGTCAAACGAGCCCGAGTCGAAGTTGCCGCGAATCCCGGTTTCAACACCGCGGCTGCTTTCCGGCTTGAGGTCCGGGTTGGGTTCCACGGTGTAGCCCTGTTGCAGGTTTTCAAAGCGGCCATACAAGGCTTTGGCCGACGGCGTGCGATAACCTTCGGCGTATTGGCCGAACCAGGTGTATTGCTCGGTCAGCGCGTAAGTGATGCCGAACTTGGGCGTTACACGGTGCCAGTTCTTTTCCGAATCGCTGTGGTCGTAGATGCGTGTCGGGTCAACGGTGTTGAGGAATTCCTGAGTCAGCTTGGGTTTGAGCTGGATGTAGTCATAACGCACGCTGGGCAGGAAGGTCCACTTGTCCCAGGCGATCTGGTCCTGGGCAAACAATGCATAGGAGTTGATGGTCGGGTCGGGGAAGTCGCTGGCTTTTTTCACGCTGTCGGAGGCCGACGGGCTCGGGGCGCCGATGGCGGTGCAACCTGCGCCCACCGCCAGGCAAGTCGCGGAGCCTTCACGGGAGCCGGTGACTTTCTGCTGCTTGAGCGTGGTGCCGTAGGTTACGACATGGTCGGTTTCGCCGATGCTGAAGGCCTTGTCCAGTTGTGCGTCGAAAACCCACTGTTTCTCTTCGTACAGCGTGTCGCGTGTGCGCAATACCTTGCGCGATGGCTGGTAGATTTCTGCGGTGGTCTGGTCGGTCTTGGCAATCTGGTAGTTGAGGCTGGTCTTGATGTGATCGGCAATCGGCGAGTCGAGGGCGAACTTGTTCTCGATGCCGAAACGCTCACGGGTAATGGTGTCGTTGCCCGTACGGCCCCGATAGAAGTTAAAGCCCTGGCCACCGACGAACGGGCCGCCGACCGCGTTTTTCAGGTTGGTGTCGCGGTCATCCTTGAACTTCTCGTAGGTCAGGCCCAGGCGGTTTTCTTCACCGTAGTTCCAGCCCAGTTTGGCCAGCACGTTGGTGGTGCGCGCATCTTCCGGGTTGGCGCCGGTACGGGCCAGGCCGGTGGCGTTGTTGCCGTCGTAGGACTCCATTTCGTGGCCGTTGCGCTGGCTCAGGTGCAGCAAGCCGTCGAAGTCCTGTACGCGACCGGCGACGGTGCCGGAGGTCAGCCAGCTCTCGTCGGCGGAGCTGTAGCCGGTCTTGAGGCGGGCGCCGACATCCTGGCCGGGCTTGATGATGTCGTCCGGGTCGAGGGTGAAGTAGCTCACCGCGCCACCGATGGCGCTGCTGCCGTACAAGGCCGAGGCCGGGCCGCGCAGGATCTCCACGCGCTTGACGATTTCCGGGTCGACGTAGTTGCGGCGGGTCTTGGCGTAGGGGCCGTTGAAGAAGTTGTCCGGCACCTCGACACCGTCCACCTGGGTCAGGATGCGGTCGCCGTCGATCCCGCGAATGTTGTATCCGGCATTGCTGGAGCGGGTACCGGCACCACCGACCGAAACACCCGGCTCGTAGCGCACCAGTTCACGGATGGTGTTGACGTTCTGGCGGTCCAGTTCTTCGCGGTCATGCACCGTCACGGTACTGGGCACGCTGTCCACGGCCTGTTCCTGGCGGGTGGCGCTGATGGTCATTTGTTGCAGGGTGATGGCGCCGGCAGCGGCACGCTTTTCCAGGACGATGTTGTTATTGCTCAGTTTGCGATAGCCCAGGTTGGTCCCCACCAACAGCCGGTCCAGGGCTTTATCCGCCGGCAATGAGCCGCGCACGCCAGGGGACGACACACCCTGGCCCAGTTCGGCGGGCAGGCCGATTTGCCAGCCGGTCACGGCGGTAAAGGCGTTCAGTGCCGAGACCAGGGATTGCTGTTCGATGCTGAAACTGTAATTGCCCTGGCTGCGGGTGGCAGGCTCTGCGGCGCTGGCGACCATGACGGGCGCACCGGCCAACAAAATGGCGGCCGTCAGCAGGGACAGGCCCTGGCGGCGAACGGGCGAAGAGGACCGGCGGTTGAAACGAGAGGACATCGAGAGCGCTCCGGAAGGTACGAATCTTATAGGTGCGACACTGAATCAAATAGGAATCAGTTGCATTGGCTATAACGAGACGTACCGTCGCGGGCTATCGAGTAAAAATAATTCTCATTTAGTTCAGGATCACCAGCGCCGGGTATTCCGAAAGCTTGGCCGAGGTGATGTGGGCCAGCGAACGCACGACGTCCAGCGGTTGGTCGAGGCGGTAATTGCCGGTGACCGCGACGCTGGCGAGCTTGTCGTTGTTGTTGACGATCCAGCCGGGGTAGTAGCGGCGCAACTCGGCCAGCACTTCACTCATCGGGCAGTTTTCGAAAATCAGCCGGCCATCGACCCAGGCCAGGTCCTTGGTGGTGTCCAGTTTGGCCGGTTGGCCGAAGCCCTTTGGTCCGATGCGGATACTTTCGCCGGCGCTCAGGCGTACCCGTGCGTCGTCAAAGGTGTTGCTCAGGTCCACATCGCCACGCTGCACCTGAACCTGGGCTTCACCGTTCAGGTAGCGCACGGCGAAGGCGGTGTCGCGCACGCTGGCGCGCACCGGGCCGGCGTCGATTTCCAGGGGCAGGCCACGGCTGGGCAGCACTTCAAAAAACGCCTCGCCCTGATACAGGCGCGCGATGCGCTGGTGGTCCTTGATGCTGCTGGAGAATGCAGAATTGGTGTTAAGCAACACTTTCGAGCCATCGTCCAGCTGCAGGCGCTGGCGCTCGCCGACTACGGTGAGGTGGTCGGCCTGCAGGCGCATCGGCAGG